>NZ_JBEOXE010000048.1:0-58337 GCF_040296485.1 Streptomyces sp. NPDC002138
GGGGGGGGGGCGGCGCCCCCCCCCCCCCGGCGCCCCCCCAAAACCGCGGGGGGGGCTGGGGTGGTTTCCCTGGGCCCGGGGTGGGCGGGTTCCGGGCGGGCCGGTGCCCCGCACGAGCGTCTCCTCGGCTCGCGGGGTGCGGGGGGTCGGAGGTTGCGGCGGGGGTGACCCGCTCGGCCTGCGGGGACACTCCTGCGTGTCCCCGTCCCACCCGAAACCCGCCGGGGGTCGCGGCCCAGGCCTACGGGCGGCGAAGCCACACCGGCCCGGTAGCCGGTGCCCCCCGCGCATGCCCGTCCCACCCGAAACCCGCCAAGGGGCGCGACCCAGGCATACGGGCGGCAAAGCCACACCGACCCGGGTAGCCGGTGCCCCCCGCGTGTACCCGTACGGCCGAAACACGCCCGGGGGCACGGCCCCGGCGCTGCCGACGCCCACCGGCATCCCCGCCACCGCCCACGCCCGACCCCGGGTCGCGGACCCCGGCGCTCCCGGCCCACACCCGCACATCCCCACCCCCACCCGCGCCCGACACCGGGCAGCGCGTCACGTCCCGGTCCAGCCGCCCACCCCCGCGCATCCCCGCCCGGCCGGGACTGGCCTCGGGTCGCGGACCCGGGGCAGGGAGGGGGAGTGCCACCGACCCGGGGTTGGCGCTCACTCCCGCGCATCCCCGGCCCAGCCGGAAGCCTCGACGGGGGTACGGCGTCAGGGTGGTGGAGTCGGGCACCGGAGGAGGGTCCCCGCAAGGCCGAGCGGTCACCCCTGGACGCACGTCTCCGACCCCCCGCAGCCGCGAGCCGAGGAGACACTCCGCAGGGGCCCGGCTCCGCCGCCCTGACCCCTCCGACCCCCGGCCCAGGAAACCCACCCCAGCCCCGCCGGCGCTTGAGGCGAACCCACCGACCCCGGGCCAGGGACCCACCCCGGCCCGCCCCCGACCCCGGGCCAGGGACCGAAGCCGGCCCCGCCGGCGGTTGAGGCGCGGCCACCGAGCCCCGCTCCGGCGCACCGCTCAGGCCGAGCCAAGGCCATGCCGGGCCGCCCACGCGGACACGGCCGCCGCGATCTCGACCGGCCGATCCTCCGGCGCCAAATGCCCGGCCACCCCGCAGTACTCCCGCTCCAGGGCCGCGACATTCCCCTCGCACCACGCCGCCAACCCCTCCCCCACCATCAGCGTCGGCGACCCCTCGAACGTCAGCAGCAGCTTCGGCACGCCCGAACTCCCGGCCAGCCAGTCCCCGTACGCCCCGATCCGCGCGACCACCTCCGCCGGCCCCCCGCCCACCGGCATCGACCGCGCCCACTGAAGCATCGGCAGCCGGCTCTCCGGCGTGGGGTAGGGCGCCGCGTACACGGCACGGTCCGCCGCGTCCATCGGGTGCATGACGGTCTGCCGCAGCCCGTCCTCGATGAAGACATTCCGGTCGAGGACCATCTCCTCCCCCACCCCCGCCGTCCGCAGCGCCTCGAACCGGGCCCGGGCCGCGGCAGGGAACTCCTCCCAGGTCATCGGCCGCAGGATCGTCTCCATGAAGGCGATCCCCCGCACCCGGCCGGGATGCCGGGCGGCCCAGTCGAAGGCCAGCGCCCCGCCCCAGTCCTGGCCGACGAGGACCACCTCGTCCAGCCCCATGACCTCGAACCAGGCGTCCAGGTAACGGGCGTGGTCCTCGAACCGGTACTCCCCGCCCGGCTTTCCGGACCGGCCCATGCCGATCAGGTCCGGGGCCAGGACCCGGGCCGGCCCCGCGATCCGGGGCAGCACCCCGCGCCAGAGGTGGGAGGAGGTCGGATTGCCGTGCAGGAAGACGAAGGTCGCCGCCTCCCGCGGGTGGAGCTCCTCGTAGTACATGGCCGAGTCGAGTACGTCGATGGTGGGCATGACCACCCCTTCCAGATTCGTTCGCATGACTAACGTTGGTGACACGAACGAAGCTATATCGTTAGTGCCACCAACACAAGGGGTAGGGTTGCCGCCATGAGCACGGAAGAGGACGAGACCGTCCCGGCGCGGTTGCGCGAACTCCCCAGCCGCCTGCTGAGCCAGGCCGCCACATACGCCCAACGGCTGGTCATCGCAGGACTCAGCGGGGCAGATGCCCATAAATGGCACTACGCCGCCCTCGTCGCCCTCGAGGAGTCCGGCCCCGTCAGCCAGGCCGAACTCAGCGCCCGCACCGGAATCCACCGCAGCGACCTGGTCGCCGTCATCAACGAACTTGCCGACCGGGGCCTGGTCGACCGCACCCCCGACCCCGCCGACCGGCGGCGCAACGTCATCACCCTCACACCCCAGGGCCGACGCCACTCCCGCCGCCTGGAGCAACTGCTCGACGCCGCACAGGAGGAGCTTCTGTCCCCTTTGTCCCCCGCGGAGCGCGAGCAGCTGACCCGCCTGCTCGGACGCCTCGTCACCCACCATGCGGGCGGCCCCGATACCGGGCCCTCCGGCATGCCTGACGGGCGGTGACACCCGTCTGCCACGCCCAGCGCGATCTCCATCTCATATCTGAGATACCGTGCACCCATGGCAGACGACTACCTCGTACGCATCGGCAAGCTCATCCGTGACGCCCGGCAGCACCGTGGCTGGACACAGAGTCAGCTCGCCGATGCGCTCGGCACCAGCCAGAGCGCGGTGAACCGCATCGAACGCGGCAACCAGAACATCAGCCTTGAGATGATCGCCCGAATCGGTGAGGCGCTCGACAGCGAGATCGTGTCGCTGGGTTACTCCGGTCCGATGCACCTGCGGGTCGTCGGCGGCCGCCGCCTCTCCGGCGCGATCGACGTCAAGACCAGCAAGAACGCCTGCGTCGCGCTGCTCTGCGCCTCGCTGCTCAACAAGGGCCGTACGGTCCTGCGCCGGGTCGCCCGCATCGAAGAGGTGTACCGCCTTCTGGAGGTACTGAACTCCATCGGCGTGCGCACCCGCTGGATCAACGACGGCGTGGACCTGGAGCTCATTCCGCCGGCCAAGCTCGACATGGACGCGATGGACGCCGACGCGGCCCGCCGGACCCGGAGCATCATCATGTTCCTGGGTCCCCTGCTGCACCGGATGGACCACTTCAAGCTGCCCTACGCCGGCGGCTGCGACCTCGGCACCCGCACCATCGAGCCGCACATGATCGCCCTGCGCCGCTTCGGCCTGGACATCACCGCGACCGAGGGCATCTACCACGCCGAGGTCGAGGCCGGCGTCTCGCCCGGCCGCCCGATCGTGCTGACCGAGCGCGGGGACACGGTCACCGAGAACGCCCTGCTCGCGGCCGCCCGGCACGACGGCGTCACCGTCATCCGCAACGCCTCGTCGAACTACATGGTCCAGGACCTGTGCTTCTTCCTGGAGGCGCTCGGCGTCAAGGTCGAGGGCATCGGCACCACCACGCTGGCCGTGCACGGCGTACCGAACATCGACGTCGACGTCGACTACTCCCCCTCCGAGGACCCGGTCGAGGCGATGAGCCTGCTCGCCGCCGCCGTGGTCACGGAGTCGGAGCTGACGATCCGCCGGGTTCCGATCGAGTTCATGGAGATCGAACTCGCGGTCCTGGAGGAGATGGGCCTGGACCACGACCGCTCGGCGGAGTACACCGCCGACAACGGCCGGACCCGGCTGGTCGACCTCACGGTCCGCCCCTCCAAGCTGGAGGCGCCGATCGACAAGATCCACCCGATGCCGTTCCCCGGGCTGAACATCGACAACGTCCCGTTCTTCGCGGCCATCGCCGCCGTGGCCCAGGGCCAGACCCTGATCCACGACTGGGTGTACGACAACCGGGCCATCTACCTGACCGACCTCAACCGCCTCGGCGGCCGCCTCCAGCTCCTGGACCCGCACCGCGTCCTGGTCGAGGGCCCCACCCGCTGGCGCGCGGCCGAGATGATGTGCCCCCCGGCCCTGCGCCCCGCAGTGGTCGTCCTCCTCGCGATGATGGCGGCGGAAGGCACCTCGGTCCTGCGCAACGTCTACGTCATCAACCGCGGCTACGAGGAACTCGCCGAGCGCCTCAACTCGGTCGGCGCCCAGATCGAAATCTTCCGCGACATCTAGAGAGTCGGATGGTCGGGCACCTTCCCCACGGCTGACGATGCGATAGGTGCGATCGCACAACTGAGCCCCCATCGCTCTTCACCAAGGGCCATGGGGTCTCAGTCATGGCGGGATGCTGTGTCGTGGCCACGCAGCACCCCAGCCGACACCCACCCGCGCTCGACTGCCCCTAGACCGGATGAACGCCAGGAGCCGCACCCTCAGGCCTCCATGTGCCGCCGCCACAGGGGACGTCACAGTCGAAGGCGCACGGCCGGGGCAAGGGATGAGGCGCGGCCGTGCGGGTCTCAGTCTGGGCAATACCGGCCGCGGACCTCAGGGTTCTCTGTATCTTCAGCGCGTTCGAGTCGCCCGCAACCCGCAGGAGTTCCCTATGGCCACGTCGCTCGGCAGCGAGATGAAGACCGTGAAGAAGCGCTACCGGGGCGCCCTCGCCGTCATAGCCGCCGTGTTGACGCTCGCCGCGTGCGACCCGGCCGCGCCCGCCAGTACCCCGAGCACCCCGAGCGTCGGCGTCACGGCCGGCGTGAGTGTCAGCCCCTCGGTGGCGCCGGTCACCCCGAGCGCGGTCGTCAGCGCCACCCCGAGCACCGGCCCGACGACCGCGACGCCGACGACCGCGACGCCTCCGGCCCCGGGCATCGAGCCGACCGCCAAGGCCCCGGCCGCCACGAAGGCCGCCCCCGCGCCGCCGGCGCCCACGCGCACCACCCGCACCGAGGCGCCCGCGCCCGCACCCGAGCCCACCAAGGCGACGGCCGACTGCTATCCCCGCTCCAATGCCGGCAACTGCTACAAGGCCGGGCAGATCTGCCGGAAGGCCGATGTCGGTTCCTCCGGGCTCGACGCCAACGGGCGCACGATCCACTGCCGTCACGACGACAGCGTGGGCCAGCGCTGGGGTTACTGATCCGGCCCCGGGGTCAGTCGACCTGGAGTTCGCCCATGCGGCTCCAGCCGGTGGCGCCCTCGATCGTGGTGCTGACGATCGACGGCGTGCGGGTGACCAGGGGGCGCATCGTGTCCAGGGCGGCGCGGAAGTGGTCCGAGGTGACGTGTGCTTCCGCCGCGTCATCCTGGAACGCCTCGACCAGGACGTAGGTGTCCGGCTCCTCCAGGCTGCGGGACCACTCGAACCACAGATTGCCGGGCTCGGCGCGGGTGGCGCGGGTGAACTCCGCGACCTTGTCGGGCCACTGGTCGACGTACTCGGGCTTGACGGCGAATTTCACCACAATGAAGATCATTCGCTCATTGTAGGCAGCCCGTGGTGAGCAGATGGTGGCGGGCACTTTCTGAAAGACCCCCCACGAGCCGAGGTGACGCGCATAGGCTGCGGCCTTTGTTGAATGATCTACCGGGGGGTCCATCGTGTTCGTTCGCCGTGGTGCGGCTGCGGCCGTCGTCGTGAGTGCGGTCCTGTTGCTGGGGGCCGGGTGCGAGGATCCCGCGCCGAAGGCGGCGGGGAGCACGGCCGCCGCGAACAAGGGGGGCGCGTCGCCGAGCGCGACCGCCTCCCCCTCCGCGGCCGCCGTGATGCCCTCCGTCATCGGGAAGAAGTCCACCGAGGCCGAGGCCCTCGTCAAGGCGCTGGTCACCCGGCCCGTCGAGGCGCGCGGCGCCTACACCGACGTCACCCTCGCCCCGGACCACGGCGCGTGGGCGGTCTGCTTCCAGACGCCGGCCGCGGGCGCGGCGGTGGCGTCCGACACCGCGGTGGAGCTGTCGCTCGTGGCGCCCGGGACGCCCTGCCCCGAGAAGGCCGGGGCCGCGCTGCATCCCTCGAAGGCGCCGGCGCCCGCCCCCTCCGCCACCCCGCCGAAGCCCGCGCCCAAGCCGAAGGCCACCGTCCCGACCGACACCGGGAGCACCGGCGGGGACGGTGGCGGCAACGGTGACAGCGGGAGCACCGGTGGCGGGGCGGACGTCTACTACGCGAACTGCACCGCGGCCAAGAACGCCGGGGCGGCGCCGATCCGGCGCGGTCAGCCGGGCTACCGCAGCGCCCTCGACCGGGACAACGACGGCATCGCCTGCGACAAGTAGGAGCGGGCGAGCGGTCAGGGGGCGGGAAACACCGTGCGCGCTGGCCGGTTTCCGTCGTATGTTCGGCCCGCTCCCGTCGCCCGTGGCGGGAGCCCGGCAGAATCGGCCCGTCGGTACGTGTCGAGGGGGCGGCCATGTCAGTGGAAACAGCGGCGTCGAACGCAGCGCGCCGGGTGGGGACTCCGCAGCTGGAGGGGGTGCCGTTGCTCGGATCGCTGTTCGACCTCACGTCGGATTCGCTCGGCACCTATCTGCGGGCCCGGCACAAGCACGGTGACGTGGTGCGGATCAGCGCCGGGCCGCCCGGCCTGCGGGCCGAGCTGCACTGCGTCTTCTCCGCGGAGGGCGCGCAGCGGGTGCTGGCCACGGAGTCGGCCAACTTCCGCAAGGACAACCCCTTCTACCAGGAGATCCGCGACTCCTTCGGCAACGGCCTGCTGACCAGCCAGGACGAGGACTACCTGCGTCAACGGAGGCTGGTTCAGCCGTTGTTCACGCGGCGCCGGGTCGACGGGTACGCCGCCGCGGTGGCCGCCGAGACCGCGCAGACCCTGGAGAGCTGGCAGGAGGCCACCGATGCGGTGGTCGACGTATCCGTCGAGATGATGCACCTGGCCCTGCGCGCGGTGGCCCGGATCCTCTTCGGCACCGATGTGGACGCGACGGTCGACGTCGTGGACCGGTGTTTTCCGGTCATCACGGAGTACGTGCTGCGGCGCGGGTACTCGCCCGCCAACATCCCGCGTTCCTGGCCGACCCCGGCCAACCGGCGGGCGGCCGCCGCGCTGGACGAGCTGTACGGGGTGTGCGACCGGATCATCGCCGGGCGGCGCGCGGCGGCGGGCGAAGGGGCGAGTGTCGATGCCGGCTCGGGCGCGCGCACGGATCGGGACGGCGAGGACCTGCTGACCCTGCTGGCCGCCGCCCAGAGCGCCGACGACGGCTCCTTCGACGCGGCCGAGCTGCGCGACCAGGTGCTGATCTTCCTGCTCGCGGGGCACGAGACCACGGCCACCTCGCTGGCCTTCTCGCTGCACCTGCTGGCCCGGCACCCCGAGCTGCAGACCCGGGCGCGCGAGGAGATCTCCCGGGTGCTGGGCGACCGTACGCCCGAGGCCGCGGACCTGGAGCGGCTGCCGTACCTCACCCGGGTGCTCAAGGAGTCCATGCGGCTCTACCCGGCGGCGCCGGTCATCGGGCGCCAGGCCGTCGCCGCGGCCGAGATCGACGGGCACGCCATTCCGGCGGGGGCGACGGTGATCCTCGCGCCGTGGGTGACCCACCGGCACCCCGACTACTGGCCCGACCCGGAGCGCTTCGATCCGGACCGTTTCACCCCGGAGGCGGAGGCGGCCCGGCCGCGCTACGCCTGGTTCCCCTTCGGTGGCGGGCCGCGCGCGTGCATCGGGCAGCACTTCTCGATGCTGGAGTCGGTGATCGCGCTCGCGATGACCCTGCGGGCCTACGAGTTCGAGGCCGTGGACACCGAGATTCCGGTCAGCGCCGGGATCACCCTCCGCGCGACCGGGCCGGCCCGCTGCCGGATCCGGCCGCTCCGCGCGACGCCGTAACCGACGCGCCCGGTGGAACAGGCGTGGGGCGTCACCGAGTACGGGACCTGGCGGCTGACCAGCGGGGTGCCGGACGTCCGGCTGGGCCGGGGGGTGGTGGGCTACCGGGGTTATCGCGTGTCCATGGACCGGCCGCAGCGCCGTGTCGAGGTGCCCAACGCCACGGTGACGATGGTCGTCAACTTCGCCGCTCCGGTGCGGGTCTACCGCGCCGGGGCGGTGGCGGACATCTCCTACACCTCCCTCGTCAACGGGCTGCGCACCGACGCGACGGTCGGTGAGCACGACGGCCGGATGCACGGGGTCGAGGTGCATCTGGCTCCGTGGATGGCGTTCACGCTCTTCCGGGTCCCGATGCACGAGCTGCGCGACCGGGTGGTGCCGCTGAGCGACCTGCTGGGGCCGTGGGCGGACGTACTGGAGGCGCGGCTCGCCCGGGCGCCGGGCTGGGCCGAGCGGTTCGCCCTGCTCGACGCCCTGTTCCTGGGGCGCGTGGCCCGGGGGCCCGCGGCCGCCCCGCAGACGGCGTGGGCCTGGGACCGGCTGACGGCGAGCGGGGGCATGGTGCCGTTGGCCGATCTCGCGCGGGGGTCCGGGTGGAGTGCGCGCCATCTCGAGCAGCGGTTCAGGGAGCAGATCGGGCTGTCGCCCAAGACCGCCGCGCGGGTGCTGCGGCTGCAGCGGGCGTTGCGGATGCTGACCGCCGGGGGGACGGCCTTGGCCGCGGCGGAGGCGTGCGGGTTCTATGACCAGGCGCATCTGCACCGGGACTTCCGGCGGATGACCGGGTTCGCGCCCGGGGAGTTTCTGGTGCGGAGGGGGGCGGGGGCGCGGCCGGTGGATCGGTTGCCGGGGCAGGTGACGAGTGCGTTGCTGTGACGGGGGCGGGGGGTGGGGTGGGGCGGCGGGCGTAGCGTTTTTGTCCAATACTCCCGGTGGCGTGGTCTGCGAGGGTGGGGGTCTCTCGCGGAGAACGGGCCGCGGGCGCGGGGGTGGCTCAGGTCATCGTCGGGGGTACGGCGGTGCCGGGCGCGTCCTGCGTCCGGCTCCGCCGTCGCGTCCTGCGCCGCCCCCCGCCGGATGTCAGACCGCCGCCGGGGTGTGCGTGCCCTTCAGGCGTTCCAGGTCGGAGGGCCGGACCTGGATGACCACCAGGGCGATGACGGCCGCGACCAGGGTGAAGAGCGCGGCCACGATGAAGGCCGCCGTCACGCCCGAGGTCAGTACCTGGGCGCCGTACGGGCCGGGCAGCCGGCCGGTGTGCCGGAAGGCGGCCTTCTGTTCCGGGGTGGCGTTGGCCATGAAGGCGGGCAGCTGCTTGGTCGCCTCGTTGCGGCTGGCCGTGCCGTACAGGGTCACCAGGATGGACAGGCCCAGCGAACCGCCCACCTGCTGCATGGCGTTGAGCAGCCCGGACGCGGCGCCCGATTCGCGGTCGGGCACGTTGGAGAGGGCCATCAGCGTCAGTGAGACGAACTGCATGCCCATGCCGAGGGCGAACAGGAGCATGGGGCCGAGGATGCTGCCGAGGTAGGTGGAGTGCACGTCGGTGAAGGTGAGCCAGCCCAGGCCGCAGGCCGCGAGCAGGGCGCCCGCCACCATGAAGGGTTTGGGCCCGAACTTCGGCAGCAGCTGGGAGGTGACGCCCGCGCCCACCGCGATCACGGCGCTGACGGGGAGGAAGGCGAGGCCCGCGCGGATGGGGCTGAACCCCAGCACGTTCTGGACGAAGAGGGTCAGGAAGAAGAACATGCCGAAGATGGCGCAGGCGAGGAAGAGCATGATGCCGTACGTGCCCGCCCTGTTGCGGTCGGCGAACATGTGCAGCGGGGTGATCGGCTGTGGCGAGCGCCGCTCGACCATGATGAACGTGACGAGCAGGACGACGGCCACCCCGAAGGACGCGAGGGTGTAGGGGTCGCCCCAGCCCTCTTGCGAGGCCCGGATGAACCCGTAGACCAGGGACACCATGCCGAGCGTGGAGGTCAGGGCGCCCACGAAGTCGAAGTGTCCCGGGTGGCGTTCGGATTCCCGGATCACCCTCGGGGCCATCAGGGCGATCAGCAGGGCGATGGGGACGTTGACGAAGAGCACCCAGCGCCAGTTGAGCCATTCGACGAGCACACCGCCCGCGAGCAGGCCGATGGCGCCGCCGCCCGCCGAGACGCCCGCGAACACACCGAAGGCGCGGTTGCGTTCGGGTCCCTCGCGGAAGGTGGTGGTGATCAGGGCGAGCGCGGTGGGGGAGGCGATCGCGCCGCCGACGCCCTGGAGGGCGCGCGCCGCCAGCAACTGGCCCGCGTTCTGGGAGAATCCGCCGAGCAGCGAGGCCAGGCCGAAGAGCAGGACGCCGAAGACGAAGACGCGGCGCCGCCCGAGGATGTCACCGGTGCGGCCGCCCAGCAGCAGCAGTCCGCCGAAGGTGAGGGTGTAGGCGCTGACGACCCAGGAGAGGCTTTCGGTGGAGAACCCGAGGGCGGTCTGGATGTGCGGCAGCGCGATGTTCACGATGGTGATGTCGAGAACGACCATGAGTTGACAGGAGGCGATGACGAGCAGTGCGAGACCGCTCCCGCCTTCTCGGACCTTGCCTTCGGTCCCGCTGGTGCTCGGCGAAGTGTTCGCATCCACTGTTCGACGCTAAGCCCGTGCCCCGGGGGTCACCACTCGAACGGACTAGAGCATGTGACATTTCACATGCCACACTTCGGTCATGGATCCTCAGGACGACTTCCTCCGCCTCTCCGCGGCCACCGCCCGCTTCACCCACGGCTCCCCCCGCGCCTTCTCCTTCGGGGACGACGGCCGGCTGCTCTGGTTCCTCCGCTCCACCGGCCCCACCGACCCCTTCGACAGCCTCTGGGTGCTCAACACCGCCACCGGCGCCGAGACACGGCTCGCCGACCCCCGCGAGCTGCTGCCCGACGGCCCCGGTGAACTCCCCGTCGCCGAGCGGCGGTTGCGCGAGCGGATCCGGTTGACCGGCCCGGGAATCGGGTCGTACGCGCTCTCCGGCGACGGCCGCCGCGCGGTCTTCGCCCTGTACGGGCGGCTCTACGCCGTCACCGCCGACAAGGACGCGGCGCCCGAGGAGATCCCGGCCGCCGGCCCCGTCTTCGACCCCCGCCCGAACGCCGACGGCTCGCGCACCGCCTACGTCACCGCCGACGCCCTGTACGTCGCCCCCGGCGGCCGGGTCAGCCCCGACGACGGGGCCCGCTGGGGCATCGCCGAATTCGCCGCCGCGGAGGAGCTGGGCCGGGCCCGCGGGCACTGGTGGTCCCCGGACGGGGGCACCCTGCTGGCCGCCCGCGTCACCGAGGACGCCCTCCAGCGCCGCTGGTTCGCCGACCCGGAGCACCCGGAGCGGGCGGCCGAGGACTTCGCCTACCCGGAGGCGGGCGGCCCCAACGCCGAGGTGCGGCTCTGGGTGCTCGGCGCGGACGGCGGGCCCGGGGTCCGGCTCGACTGGGACGCGGCCGCGTTCCCCTACGTCTCCGACGCCGGCTGGGAATCGCCGACCGAGATCCTGCTGACCGTCCAGGACCGGCTCCAGCGCACCGTGGTGCTGCTCACCGCCGACCCGGTCACCGGGCGCACCGCGGAGCTCTCGCGCACCACGCACCCCCAGTGGGTGGACCCGATGGTGCCCGGCACCCCGGCCCGGCTGCCCGACGGGCGGATGCTGACGGCGGCCGACACCCCGGGCGGGGCCGCGCGCGCCCTGGCCGTGGACGGCGTACTGCTCACCGGGGACGACGTACAGGTGCGGGGCGTGCTCGGCGTGCACGAGGGGCGGCTGCTCATCGAGGCGGGGCTGCGCGACCCCGCCGAGCAGCAAGTGCTGCTGCTCGACAGCCTCACCGGCGAGCTGACCCCGGTCGTCGACGGGCCGGGGGTGCACACGGCCCTCGCCTCCGCCGGGGCGCTGCTGCTGACCTCGGCCGACGCGGACGGGTTCCGGCGGACCGTGCGCACCGCCGACGGGCGGGAGCTGGGCATCGCCGACCTCGCCGAGCCGCTGCCGTACCGGGTGGAGCCGCGCTTCGAGCGGGTCACCGAGCTCGGGATCCCCACCGCGCTGGTGCTGCCGCGCGGCCACGTCCCGGGCCGCAGGCTGCCCGTCCTGCTGGACACCTACGGCGGCCCCGGTTTCCAGGACGTCTCGGCCGAGCCGCGGCGCTGGCAGGCCCGCCAGTGGTGGGCCGACCAGGGCTTCGCGGTGGTCACCGTCGACAACCGGGGCACCCCGTACGTCTCGCCCGCCTTCACCCACGCCATGTACCGGGGGTTCTCGGAGGTGACGATGGCGGACCAGGTGGCGGCGCTGCGCGCGCTGGGCGAGCGGCACCCGGACCTGGATCTCGGCAGGGTCGGCGTGCGCGGCTGGTCCTACGGCGGCTATCTCGCCGCGATGGGGGTGCTGCGCCGCCCCGACGTGTTCCACGCGGCTGTGGCGGGGGCCGCGCCGACGGACTTCCGGCACTACGACACGGCGTACACCGAGCGCTATCTGGGCCTGCCGCAGGAGGAGCCGGAGGTCTACGAGCGGGACTGCCTGATCGGTGACGCCCCGGCGCTGACCCGGCCGTTGCTGCTGGTGCACGGGCTGGCCGACGACAACGTGCACCCCTCGCACACGCTGCGCCTCTCGCGGGCGCTGACCGACGCGGGCCGCCCGCACCAGCTGCTGGCGCTGCCCGGTGTCACGCACATGACCCCGGGCGGCGTCCGGGAGAAGGTGATGGCGCTCGAACTCGCCTTCTTCCGCGCGGAGCTGGGTCTCGGCTGAGACCGCCCCGGAGCGGCGGGAGGAAGGGGCTGCGGCGGGAGGAAAGGGCTGCGGCAGGAAGAGGGGCTGCGGCAGGAGAAGGAGCCCCGGGCACGAAGAAGGGCCCCGTCGCCGGAGACCGGCGGCGGGGCCCTTCCCTCTTCCCTCTGCTCGGGGGTCCGTCAGTTCCCCGGGAAGTGACACGCCACGTCGCGTCCGGCGACGGGCTGGAGCGTGGGCCGCTCGGTGCGGCAGATCTCCTGCGCCTTGGGGCAGCGCGGGTGGAAGGAGCAGCCGGGCGGCGGCGCGGCCGGGCTCGGCGGATCTCCGAGCAGCACGATCCGCTCCCGCCGCCGCTCGGCCGCCGGATCCGGCAGCGGTACGGCGGACAGCAGCGCCCGGGTGTAGGGGTGCTGGGGGTCGGCGTACAGCCGGCGCTTGTCCCCGATCTCGACGATCCGGCCGAGGTACATCACCGCGACCCGGTCGCTGACCCGCTTGACCACCGACAGGTCGTGCGCGATGAACACGTAGGCCAGGCCGAGTTCGCGGCGCAGCCGCTCCATCAGGTTGACGATCTGGGCCTGCACGGAGACGTCGAGGGCGGAGACGGGTTCGTCGGCGATGATCAGCCGGGGGCTGGTGGACAGGGAGCGGGCGATGCCGATGCGCTGGGCCTGACCGCCGGAGAACTCGTGCGGATAGCGGTCGATGTGCTCGGGGATCAGCCCGGTCAGCTCCATCAGCTCGGCCGCCCGGCGGCGGGCGTCGGACGCGCTCCAGCCCTGCACCAGGAGCGGGTCGGAGATGATCCGGGCCACCGTCTGGCGGGGGTTGAGGGAGGAATGCGGATCCTGGAACACCATCTGGAGGTGGCGGCGCAGCGGCCGCATGGCGCCTTGGGAGAGGCGGCTGATCTCGCGGCCCTCGAAGGTGATGCTCCCCGAGGTGGGTTCCAGCAGGCGCACCAGCATCCGGCCGGTGGTGGACTTCCCGCAGCCCGACTCCCCCACCAGGCCGAGGGTTTCCCCGGCCGCCAGCTCGAAGGAGACCCCGTCCACGGCCCGGACGGGGGCGCCCCGGCGGCCGGTGGCGGAGCGCTTCCCGGGGAAGGCCATGGTCAGGTCGCGCACGGACAGCAGGGGCGGGGCCGTGGCCGGGCCGGCCGTGGCACTCGCTGGGATCGTCTCGGTCATCGGGAGGCCTCCTGGACGGGACCCGCGGCGGCGGGGGCCGCGCCGGGGCCCGCGAAGTGGCAGGCCACCCGGCGGGCGGAGCCCGCGTACGGATCGAGGGCGGGCCGGACCGTCGTACAGTGCTGCCGTTCCGCATCGGTCCCGGCGGCGGCCCGGGCGCAGCGCGGGGCGAAGGCGCAGCCCGGGGCCGGTTCGCGCAGCGAGGGCGGGGAGCCGGGGATGGTCCGCAGCGGCTCGTCGTCGGCGTCGTCGAGCCGGGGCAGCGAGTCCAGCAGGCCGCGGGTGTAGGGGTGGGCCGGGTCGGCGAACAGCTCGTCGACCGGGGCCTGTTCGGCGGCCCGGCCGCCGTACATGACCAGCACCTCGTGCGCGACCCGGGCGACCACGCCGAGGTCATGGGTGATCATGACCACGCCGAGGCCGCGGTCCTGCTGGAGCCGGGCGATCAGTTCGAGGATCTGCGCCTGGACGGTGACGTCGAGGGCGGTGGTGGGCTCGTCCGCGATGAGCAGGTCGGGCTCGCAGGCCAGGGCCATGGCGATCATCGCGCGCTGGCGCATGCCGCCGGAGAACTGGTGCGGGTACTCCCCCGCGCGGCGGGCCGGTTCGGGGATGCCGACCTCGCCGAGCATGTCCACGGCGCGTTTGCGCGCGGCGGCCCGGCCGGCTTTGAAGTGCACCCGGAAGTGCTCGGCGATCTGTTCGCCGACCGTGTAGTAGGGGTGCAGGCTGGAGAGCGGGTCCTGGAAGATCATGGCCATCTTGCGGCCGCGCAGCCGGGAGAGGTCCTTCTCGCCGAGGGTGGTGAGCTCCCGGCCGTCCAGGGCGATGGAGCCGCCGATCTCGGCGCCGCGGTGCAGGCCCATGACGGCGAGGGAGGTGACGGACTTGCCGGAGCCGGATTCCCCGACGATGCCGAGGGTGCGGCCGGCCTCGACGGTGAAGTCGAGCGAGTCCACGGCGCGGACGGTGCCGCGCGGCGTGGTGAACGTGACGTGCAGGTCGCGCACGTCGAGGAGAGCGGCCATCAGTACCTCACCCTCGGGTCGATGACGGCGTACAGGAGGTCGACGACGAGGTTGGCGACGACGATGAAGAACGCGGCGAGCAGGGTGACCCCGAGGACCACCGGCTGGTCGGAGTTGACCAGGGCGCCGTAGAAGAGCCGTCCGATGCCGGGGAGTCCGAAGATGGACTCGGTGATGACTGCTCCGGCGAGGAGCCCGCCGAGGTCCATGCCGAAGATGGTGAGGATGGGAGTCATGGCCGAGCGCAGGCCGTGTTTGACGACGACGGTGCGCTCGGGCATGCCCTTGGCGCGTGCGGTACGGATGTACGGCTCGGCCATCGCCTCGATCATGGAGCCGCGGCTCTGGCGCGCGTACATGGCGGCGTACAGCAGCGCGAGCGCGGTCCAGGGCAGCAGCAGGTTGCTGGCCCAGGCGAGCGGATCGTCGGTGAAAGCCTGGTAGGTGGGGTAGGGCAGCAGGTCGGCGACGCGGATCACTCCGTAGATCAGCATCACGGAGGTGAAGTAGACGGGCAGGGAGGCGGCGGCGACCGCGCCGACCATGAGGACCTTGTCGGTGGCGGTGTCCTTGCGCAGGGCGGCGGTGACCCCGGCGCCCAGGCCGAGCAGCAGCCACAGGGCGGCGGCGCCGACGGCGAGGGAGGCGGAGACCGGGAGGCGGTCCATGAGCAGGTCCCACACGGGCAGGGAGTTCTCGTAGGAGTAGCCCAGGCACGGGAAGTCGCACTGCACGGCGTACTGGCCGGTGCCCAGGGTGCGCCCGGTGAAGATGCCGCTGAGGAAGTCGTAGAACTGGCGCCACAGGGGCTGGTCGAGGTGCAGGTACGCGCGGACCGCGGCGATGCGTTCCTCGCTGCAGCTCTTGCCGCAGGCGGCGGCGGCCGGGTCGGAGGGCAGGACGTAGAAGATGAGGAAGGTGACGGCGGCGATGGCGAGCAGCACCCCGGCGAGGGCGAGCAGGCGGCGCAGCAGGTAGAGGATCACGTGCGGCCGCCCCGCGGGTCGAGGATGTCGCGCAGTGCGTCGCCGAGCAGGGTGAAGGCGAGGACGGCGAGGAAGAGGAAGGTGCTGGGGATGACGAAGTACATGGGGTCGGTCTCGTAGAAGGCGACGCTCTCGGCGATCATCTGGCCCCAGGACGGGGTGGGCGGGCGGACGCCGACGCCCAGGTAGCTCAGGGCGGCCTCGGTGCTGATCATGCCGGGGATGAGCAGGGTGGTGTAGGCGATGACGGGGCCCGAGACGCCGGGGAGGATGTCGCGGGTCAGGATGCGCCAGGCGCCGGCGCCGCCGACCCGGGCCGCGTCGACGTATTCGCGGTGTTTGAGCGAGAGGGTCTGGCCGCGGACCACGCGGGCGATGCCGGGCCAGCCGAAGAGGCCGATGACGGCGGTCATGAGGACGATCCGGTTGACGTCCTTGGCCACCGACAGCACCGCGATCATGAAGATCAGGGAGGGGAAGGACATGGTCAGGTCCATGAGCCGGGACAGGACGGCGTCGGTGCGGCCGCCGAAGTAGCCGGCGGCGATGCCCGCGGCGGTCCCGGCGAGGACGACGATCGCGGTGGCGGAGAAGGCGATCAGCAGGGAGACCTGGGCGCCGTGCACGACGCGCGCGAAGAGGTCGCGGCCCGTGACGGGTTCGACGCCCAGCCAGTGCTCGGGGCCGATGCCGCCGAGGGAGCCGAGGGGGAGGCCGCCGAGGTAGGCGTCGACGGCGCTCTTGTCGTAGGTGTCCGGGGCCCAGCCGCCGAGCGCGCCCAGCCAGGGGGCGGCGAGGGCCATCAGGACGAAGAGGACGACGATGACGAGGCTGACGCGGACGGCGGGGCGGCGGCGGAGTTCCCGCCGGGCGAGCTGCCAGGGGCTGCTGCCCGGAGGGACCTTCGCCGCCACCGGCCCGGGGTCGGTGGCGGAGACGGTGGCGGTCATGCTCAGCCCTGGCTCTTCGCCGGGTCCTTGAGACCGACGGTCGCGTAGTCGATCTGGCCGACCCAGACGGGGTGGCCGAAGGCGCCCGCGATGTTGGGTCCGACGAGCAGCGGCTTGCGCTCCAGGAAGAGCGGGACGGACGGGGACTTGGTCATGATGGCCGCGTCGAGGTCCTGCCAGGCCTGGTTGGCCTGCTTCGCGTCGGACATGGCGTTGATCTCGTCGATCCGTTTCATCGTCGCGTCGTCACGGAACTGGCTGTTGTTGCCCTGGTTGCCCTTGGGCTTGATGGTGCGTCCGTCGAAGACCATGGGGAGCCAGGTGGAGCCGGAGGGGTAGTCCGGACACCAGCCGCTCATCGTCATGTCGGGCGTGGTGGACAGGTCGCCGATGACGTCGTAGTAGGCGCCCGGGTCGATGGTGTCGATGACCACCTCGATACCCACGCGGGACAGGCCCTGCTGGATGGCCTCCGCCTTGCCCTTGTCGCCGGTGGACACGGCGAGGGAGACCTTCAGCTTCTCCTTGCCCGCTGCCTGGAGGAGTTGCTTGGCCTTGGCGGGGTCGCCGCCGGGGGCGATCTTGAGGGTGTCGGCCTGCTTGCCGCCGGAGAGCGCGGGCGGCAGGTAGGCGGTGGCGACCTCGTTGAGGGCCGGGCCGCCGTTCGCGGTGATCACGGCTTCCTTGTCGACCGCGTACTGCATGGCCTCGCGGACCTTGGGGTCGTTGAAGGGCGCGCGGGAGTTGTTCAGGCTGAGCATCTCGGTACAGCCCTGGGACTCGGCGAGCAGCCGCTGCTTGATCTCCGGCTTGGGCAGCACCTTCGGGGCGCTCTCGGGCCGCATGTTCGACCATTCGACGGTGGAGGCGTCGGCGCCCTCGCCCGCGATGACGCGGTCGTCGATCTGGCCGCCCTTGAGGCCCATGACCACCACGAACCTGTCGGGGTAGGCCTTGCGGACGGTGTCGGTTTTGGGGTCCCAGTGCTCGTTCCTGACCAGGACGAGCTTCTTGTCCCGGTCGTAGGACTCGATCTTGTACGGGCCGGAGGAGAAGGGGCGGGCGTCGTACTGGGTGCCCTTCTCCTGGGCCTGCGGCACGGGCGCGAAGGTCGGCAGGGTGGCGGTGGCGGAGAACTCGGCGACGGGTCTCTTCAGTTCGAAGACGATCGTGCGGTCGTCCGGGGTCTTCACGGAGTCCAGGTGCTGCCCCTGGAGGGGGCCCTTGTAGCCCTCGGTGCCGGCCAGGTACTGGGCCGCGTAGTCGGGGCCGCCGGTGAGGTCCGGGGCGAAGGAGCGCTCGACGTTGTACTTGATGTCGGCGGCCTTGATGGGGGTGCCGTCCTCGTACTTCAGGCCCTCCTTGAGGGTGAAGGTCCAGGTGCGGCCGCCGTTGGAGGCGGTGCCGAGGTCGGTGGCGAGGTCGGGGACGAGCTCGCTGCCGCCCTTGCCCGGCTCGGCCTTGAAGGTGACCAGGGTGCGGTAGAGGAGCCGGGTCCCGAAGTCCATGGTCGGCATGACCCAGTTGCGGGCCGGGTCGAGGTGGGCGAAGTCCTGGTTGGACAGGACGGTGAGGGTGCCGCCCTTGACCGGGGTGCCCCCGAGGGTCCGGCCGTCGTTGGCGGCGGCCGGGTTGGCGCCGCCCGTGCCCGCCGATGCCTTCTTGGTGTCGGAGCAGCCCGAGGCGCCGAGTGCGAGGGCCGCCACCAGGGCGGTGGCGAGGGCGAGTTGGTGGCGCTTGGTCATGGGTCACTCCAGGGAAGGGCCGCGCTCTACGATGTGACCGGTAACATAGTAATGTGAAATTGCACTGACAAGGGGTCTGCGCCGTCGTTATCCAGCCGTGTCCAAATGCGCCACCCAGAAGGTGAGTTGAGGCCCGCGAGACGCGGTCCGGACAGCACTCCGGGGCCTCGACCGGCAGGTCGGGGCCCCGGAAACGCGCGGCCGCGCGGCCGGATCCGATCCGGCGGCCCGGTCAGGCCTTGGCGGCCGCCCCGCCGCCCAGCCGACCCACGCTGCGGCCCACCGGCTCGTCGCGGCCCTGCGCCCACAGCGAGCGGACGTGGCCGAGGTGGCGGGTCATGCACTCCTGGGCCGCCGCCGCGTCGCCCGCGATCATCAGGTCCAGCAGCTCGACGTGCTCCTCGGCCGAGGAGACGAGCTTGCCCGCCTCGTCCAGGCCGGTCAGCCCGTAGAGCCGGGAGCGCTTGCGCAGGTCGCCGACGGTCTCCACGAGCCGGTCGTTGCCCGCGAGGGCCAGCAGGGACAGATGGAAGCGGCGGTCCGCCTCCAGATAGCCGATGAGGTTGTGCTCGCGGGCGCTGGTGACGATCTCCTCGGCGATCGGCCGCAGGGCCTCCAGCTGCTCCACGGTGGCGATCTCGGTGATCCGGCCGATGGTCGGCACCTCGATCATGGTGCGCAGTTCGGTGTACTGGTCCAGGTCCCGCTCGCTGACCTCGGTGATCCGGAAGCCCTTGTTGCGTACGGGCTCCACCAGCCCCTCGCGGGCCAGGTCCAGCATCGCCTCGCGCACCGGCGTGGCCGAGACCCCCAGTTCGGCGGCCAGGCCCGGCGCCGAATAGACGTTCCCGGGGCGGAGTTCACCCGCTATCAGGGCGGCCCGAAGGGCGTGTCCCACCTGATCGCGCAGCCGCTCCTGGGCCTTGATGAGACTGTGCTGCTTCAGGTCACCCATAGCTTTTCCTCCGAGAATCGCAGAGGCACAGCGTACAATGTCACGTTTCGCTGTTGCCCCCGGCCGCCGCGTACAGCGCCACCGCCACGGCAAGATCCTCCCAGGCCATGCCCACGCTCTTGAAGAGCTGTGGACAACTCTGCGCCCGCCCGCCCGCCATCCGGCCCGCGACCAGGTCAGCCAGGGTGCCGCTGATATGACCGGGCCCGATGGCCCCCTCCGCCTCCGGGACCAGCAGGTCCCCCGCCTCCCGCAGCGCGGCCGCGCGGGACTCGACGTAGACGGCGGCCCGCCGCACCAGCGCCGTGTCCGTTTCCCGGGCGTCCGGCTCGTGCGAGCCCACCGCGACCACGGTGGCGCCGGGCTCCACGATCCGCCCGTCGAAGAGGGGTTCGCGGGAGGTGGTGCAGCAGACGATCAGGTCGGCCCCGGCCACGTCCCCCGGGCCGCCGGTCCGGGCGGGGACGTCGAGGGTACGGGCGTACGCGGCCAGCGCCCCGGCCCGCGCGGGGTCGCGCGCGACCACCACCGCTTCGGCCAATTCCCGTACGGCCACGATCGCTTCGAGGTGCCCGTACGCCTGCGGGCCCGACCCGAACAGCACGAGCCGCAGCGACCGCCCGGCCGGGGCCAGGTACCGCAGCGCGAGGGCGGAGACCGCCGGGGTGCGCAGGGTGGTGAGCGCCGCCCCGTCGAACAGGGCCAGCGGGCACAGGGTCGGGCCGTCCAGCAGCAGGTAGGAACCGGTGATCCGGGGCAGCCCGCGGGCCGCGTTGCCGGGGGCCACCCCGGCGATCTTCACCCCCGCGTACGCGCCGGAGGCGGCGGGCATCAGCAGCAGCTCGCCGCCGGGGACCGCGAGCGCGGTGCGCCGGGGGCAGCCCTCGGGGTCGGGCCCGTGGCGCAGCGCGTCGGCCAGGGCGTCGGCGGCCGCGGCCGGAGCGAGCAGGGCCGCCATCCGCTCGGCGCCGAACTGCGGGAGACCACCGGGCGGGGCGGGCGAGGGACCGGCCGGCCCGGCGGAACCGGCGTCGCTCACAGGGCGAATCCGGTGCCGAGGACGTCGTACGGGTCCCGTACGAAGGTGTGCTCGCCGGTGCGGTGGGCGGTGCCGGTGACCTCGGTGACCAGCCCGTCGGAGGCCTCCCCGGGACCGGTGGACGGCAGGATCCGGCCGGTGAAGACGGTGCCGGTGACGGATTCGTGGAGCAGGTCCCCGTGCGCGCCCAGGCGTCCGTCCTCGGCGAGCAGGGCGAGGCGGGCGGAGGTGCCCGATCCGCAGGGCGAGCGGTCGATCTGGCCGTCGCCGAACACGGTGACGTTGCGCTGGTGGGGGCCGAAGGGGGTGTCGGGCAGCTCCTCGTAGAGGATCACCCCGTACACCCCCGAGAGCAGCGGACCGTCCGGGTGCCAGGTGCCGGGGTGGGCCGCCAGCGCCGACCGGATCTCCTGCCCGGCCCGCACCAGTGCGGGCAGCGCGTCGCGGCCGGTGCCCAGCCCCAGGTCCCGCGCGGCGACCGAGGCATAGCAGGCGCCGGCATGCGCGAGGTCCACCTCGGCCACTCCGAAGGAGGTGGCCACGGGCACCTTGCGGGCGGTGACCCGGGCCGGGACGTTGCGGAAGGTGATCCCGGTGGTGCGGCCCGCGGCGCGGTGGACGGTGGCGGTGACCCGCCCGGACGGCACGTCGATGCGCACCCGGGCGTCCCCGTCGTGCGGGGCGGCGACCAGGCCGCTGTCCACGGCCCAGGCGCCGAGCGCCATCGTGCCGTGCCCGCAGGCCGTGGAGTAGCCGTCCTTGTGCCAGAAGAGCACCCCGAAGTGCGCCCCGTCGTCGTCGGGCGGGACCACGAACCCTCCGTACATCCCGGCGTGCCCGCGCGGTTCCTGGACGAGGAGACGGCGTACGTCGTCCAGCGCGCCCCGGCGCGGCGCCGTACCGCTGCCGCCGGGACCGATGGCGGTGGCGCAGCGCTCGGCCACCGTGTCGCCGGGGACGGGCGGGAGCCCTGCGGTGACGATCCGGAAGGGTTCCCCGGCGGTGTGGTAGTCGGTGGTGCGCACGGGCGGGTGCGCGGCGGGCTCGGCCGTCACAGCTGGAACCCTCCGGGGAAGGGGTCGGACGGGTCGAGGAAGTACTGGGCGGTGCCGGTGATCCAGGCACGGCCGGTGACGGTCGGGACGACGGCGGGCAGGCCGCCGACGGTGGTCTCGGAGACCAGCCGGCCGGTGAACTCGGTGCCGATGAAGGACTCGTTGACGAAGTCCCGGCCGACGGGGAGGAGGCCGCGGGCGTGCAGCTGGGCCATCCGCGCGGAGGTGCCCGTGCCGCAGGGCGAGCGGTCGAACCAGCCGGGGTGGATGGCCATGGCGTGCCGGGAGCGTTCGGCGTCGGATCCGGGGGCGGCGAGGTAGACGTGCTTCACCCCGCCGATGGAGGGGTTC
This sequence comes from Streptomyces sp. NPDC002138, assembly GCF_040296485.1. Taxonomy (NCBI): domain Bacteria; kingdom Bacillati; phylum Actinomycetota; class Actinomycetes; order Kitasatosporales; family Streptomycetaceae; genus Streptomyces; species Streptomyces sp. NPDC002138. The sequence continues at coordinate 21,757 of NZ_JBEOXE010000048.1, forward strand.
TCGGGGTGCGCGGGGCGGTGCTCGCTCGCGTTGACCGCCTCCATGACGGCGAGTCCGGCGGCGAGCAGGTCGTTGCCCCGGGCGCGGTCGAAGGGCAGGCCCAGGGAGTCGAGTTCGACGAAGGCGTAGAAGTTGCCGCCGTAGGCGAGGTCGTAGGTGACCGTGCCGTATCCGGGGACCTCCGCCTTGAGGTCGAGGCCGACGCAGAAGGAGGGGACGTTGGTGAGGGTGACGTGTTCGGCCACCCCGTCCCGGACCTGGACGTCCACGCTGACCAGGCCCGCCGGGGTGTCCAGCCGGACGGTGGTGACGGGCTCGACGACGGGCACCATGCCCGTCTCGACGAGGACCGTGGCGACGCCGATCGTGCCGTGGCCGCACATCGGGAGCAGCCCCGAGACCTCGATGTAGAGGACCCCGAAGTCGGCGTCGGGGCGGGTGGGCGGCTGCAGGATGGCGCCGCTCATCGCCGCGTGTCCGCGGGGCTCGTTCATCAGCAGGGTGCGGACGTGGTCCATGTGCGCGATGAAGTGGAGCCGCTTGTCGGCCATGGTGGCGCCGGGGATGACCCCGACCCCACCGGTGATCACCCGGGTGGGCATGCCCTCGGTGTGTGAGTCCACGGCGTGGTAGACGTGGCGGGTGCGCATGGAGTCCCCCTGGGATCTCGGCTGGACGGACCGGGCGGAAAAGCTGGGCCCTGGACCTAGTTGAGGCCCTCGGCGAGGGCCTTCTCGGTGGCGGCGCGGACGGCGGCCTCGATCTCGCCGGTGAGCGGGAAGCGGGGCGGCCGGACGGCGCCGCCGGGGCGGCCCGCCAGGTCCATGGAGAGCTTGATGGCCTGGACGAACTCGGTCTTGGAGTCCCAGCGCAGCAGCGGGTGCAGGGACTTGTAGAGCGGCAGGGCGGTCTCCAGGTCACCGGCGACGGCGGCCCGGTAGAGGGCGGCGCAGGAGTTCGGCAGCGCGTTGGGGTATCCGGCGATCCAGCCGACGGCTCCGGCGAGGGCGAGCTCGAGCAGGACGTCGTCGGAGCCGATCAGCAGGTCGAGGCCCGGGGCGAGTTCGGCGATCTCGTAGGCGCGGCGGACGTCCCCGGTGAACTCCTTGACGGCGACGATGCTGGAGTCGGCGTACAGCCGGGCGAGCAGCGGCGGGGTCAGGTCGACCTTGGTGTCGATGGGATTGTTGTACGCGACGACGGGTACGCCGGCCTGGGCGACTTCGGCGTAGTGGGCGCGGACGGCGTCGTGGTCGGCGCGGTAGGCGTTCGGCGGGAGCAGCAGGACGGAGCCCGCGCCCGCTTCGGCGGCCTGTTCGGTCCAGCGGCGGGATTCCGCGCTGCCGTAGGCGGCGACGCCGGGCATGACGCGGTCGCCGTCGCCCGCGGCCTCGACGGCGGTGCGCACGACCCGGGCGCGCTCCTCGTCGGTGAGCGTCTGGTACTCGCCGAGCGAGCCGTTGGGGACGACGCCGTCGCAGCCGTTGGCGATCAGCCAGGCCACGTGCTCGGCGTAGGCGTCGTAGTCGACGGAGTGGTCCGCGCGCAGGGGCAGGGCCGTGGCGACCATGATTCCGTGCCAGGGGCGGGTGCGGGGTGCGGTGGGCGCGGGGGTGGGCGCGTGCGTCATGGGAGAACTCCTTATGTGATGTGTGACATTTTACTAGTGGGTGCAGGGCGGCCACAAGGGTTGCGGCCGCCCGATCAGTGGTCCGCCGCGGGTCGGCCGGCCGGCTCGACGGCCGACTCGACGGCCGGCAGCCCGGCCAGGTGGCCCAGCGGCACCGGACAGGACAACGGCCGCCGGTCGGCGGCCGCTTCCACGCCCGCGAGCGCGGCGACGGCGGCTCCGCACATCCGTCCCTGGCACCAGCCCATGCCCGCGCGGGTGAGCAGTTTGACGGTACGGACGTCCCCGGCGCCCAGGTCGGCCACGGCCTCCCGGATCCGCCCGGCCGGGACTTCCTCGCAGCGGCAGACGTCGGTGTCCTCCCGCAGCCACTCGGTCCACCCGGCGCCCGGCCGGTGGGCCGCGCCCATCGCGTCGGCGAAGGCCCGCAGCCGGGCCCGGCGGCGCACCAGGGCGGCTGGGGCGGGCCCGCCCGCGACCGCGCGGGCCGCCAGCTCCCCCTCGGCCAGGGCGAGTCCCGCGCCGCCGATCCCCCCGGTCTCGCCCGCCGACCAGATGCCGGGGACGGAGGTCCGCTGGCTCTCGTCGAGGTCGAGCACCACCGTCCCGTCGGCCGCGCGCGTGGTGGCGCAGCCGAGGCCCGTGGCGAGTTCCAGCTGGGGCACCAGCCCGTGGCCCACCGCGAGCGCGTCGCAGGGGATCCGGCGCTCGGTGCCGGGCACGGGCCGCCAGTCACGGTCGAGCCGGGCCGTGACCACGGCCTCCACCCGGTCGCCGCCCTGGGCCTCGATGACGGCGCGCCGGGTGAGCAGCCGCACCCGGTGGCGCAGCAGCGCCCCGCCGTGGGTGGCGCCTTCGACGAGCTTGCCGGGGTTGCGCAGCAGGGTGGGCAGCCGGCCCGCGTAGGCGGTGTAGGAGGAGGCCTCCAGCACGGCGGGCACCCGGGCCCCGGCGGCGGCCAGGGATCCGGCCACCGCCAGCAGCAGGGGCCCGCTGCCCGCGACGACGATCCGGCGGCCGGGCAGGACGAGGCCGCCCTTGAGCATGGCCTGGGCCCCTCCGGCGCCGACGACCCCGGGCAGGGTCCAGCCGGGGAAGGGCAGTTGCCGCTCGTGGGCGCCGGTGGCGAGCAGGACGGCGCGGGTGCGCAGGGTGACGGGGCGCTCGTCCTCGCCGCGGGTGCCGGCGACGGCGTGCAGCGTCCAGCCCGGGGGTCCGGCGCCGTCGGCACGGGCGTCGGTGCCGGTGCCCGTGCGGGATCCGGGTGCGGATCCGGATCCCGGTCCGGTTTCCGGGACCACCGTCCAGACGTGGTGGGCGGGCAGGTAGGTGATCCGGCCCGCCGACTCGTGGGCGCGCAGGCGCTGTTCCCGGGTGGCGAAGGCGGCCCAGTCGTGGTGCAGGGCCTCGGGGCGGGCGGCGCCGAGGGCGGGGGCGGGCGCGCGGTAGTACTGGCCGCCGGGCCGCTCCCCCGCGTCCACGAGGATGACGCGCAGGCCCAGATCGGCGGCGGTGACGGCGGCGGCGAGCCCGGCCGGGCCCGCGCCGACGACGGCGAGGTCAGACGGCGAGGTCGGCACGGCCGGTTCCCTCCTGGGTGGTGACGGTGTCGCCGGGCCGGGCCGGGACCAGGCAGGCCCGCTGGTTGGGGCGGCCGTTGACGGTGACGAGGCAGTCGTAACAGCTGCCGATCCCGCAGAACGCGCCGCGCGGGGCGCCGCCCTCGCGGGTGGTGCGCCAGGCGAGGATCCCGGCGGCCCACAGGACGGCGGCGATGCTCTGGCCGTCCTGCGCGGGCAGGGCGCGGCCGTCGAACTCGACGGTGTGGGCGGTCCGGGCCGCGCCGCCGACGAGGTCGCGCGGTTCCCGCGCCGGGCGGGTGCGGCGCAAGCCGGCCATCAGGCCTCCTTGGTGAAGCGGTCGGGGCGGAACGGGCCGGGGTCCATCGGGGCCGCCGTGCCCGCGAGGGCCGCGGCGATCAGCACCCCGGTGCCGGGCGCGAGGCCGATGCCCGCGCCCTCGTGGCCGCAGGCGTGCAGCAGCCCGGGGACCCGCGGGTCGGGGCCGATCGCCGGCAGGTGGTCGGGGAGGTACGGGCGGAAGCCGTGGTAGGCGCGCAGCACCCGGACGTCGGCCAGGACCGGGAAGAGGGCGGCGGCCTGGCCGGCGAGGCGGCGCAGGGCCTCGGTGGACAGGCCGCGGTCGAAGCCGACCCGTTCGCGGGTGGCGCCGATGAGGACCGGCCCGCCCGGGGTGCCCTCGACCACGGCGGAGGACTGGAGGGCGGCGGAGCCGCTGGCGACGTCGGCGATGTAGTCGGCGGCGTACACCTTGTGGCGCACCACGCGCGGCAGGGGTTCGGTGACCAGGACGAAGCCGCGGCGGGGCATGACGGGCAGGGTGGTGCCCGCCAGTTCGGCGATCCGGCCGCCCCAGGTGCCGGCCGCGTTCACGACGGCCGGGGCGCGCAGTTCGCGGCGCGGGGTGCGCACGCCCCGTACCGCGCCGTCCCGCGAGCGGAGGATCGCGGTGACCTCCTCGCCGGTGACGACGCGGGCGCCGGAGGCGGCGAGCAGGTGGGCGGCCGCCCGGGCGGGCTGGACCTGGGCGTCCTCGGGGTAGTGGAAGCCGCCCGCGAGGCCGGGGGCGAGGTGCGGCTCCAGGTCGCGGAGCGCGTCCCCGGCCACCTCGGCGGCCCGTACGCCGACGGCGCGCTGGCCGTCGGCGAAGTCCCGCAGGGCCTTGAGGGTGGCCTCGTCGGGGGCGACGACCAGGCCGCCCTTGGCCTCGTACTCGGTCTGCTCCGGGAGGGCGGCGGCCAGCCCGCGCCACAGGGTGGTGGAGAGCAGCGCGAGGTCGAGCTCGGGGCCCGGCCCCTTGTCGGAGACGAGCAGGTTCCCTTCCCCGGCACCCGTCGTACCGCCCGCGACGGGGCCGCGGTCGACGACGGCTACGGAGAGGCCGGCCTGGGTGGCGTAGTACGCGCAGGCGGCTCCGACGACGCCCGCACCGATGATGACGGCGTCGAGGGGCGCGTCCGTGAGTGGTCTCTTGGGCACGGCAGTAATATGTCACATTCTTTATTGGGCAACCAGGATGTGGCCCGGGCCGGTCCAGCCCCCCGTTTCGGTACTGGACCGGCCCGTACCGGATCAGCTGCGCAAGGGGCCCTCACAGCTGTAGCTCGACGTGCCCGCCACCTTGTTGGACCAGATCTCCACCCCGCCGAAGGAGCAGTTCATGTCGGCGAGGTTGTTGGACGCCGCGCCCGCCCGGTCGAGGATGAAGTAGTCGACCGTCTCGGACATGTCCTTGAAGTTCTGGTCGTCGCTGCGCCAGTTCTTCAGGTTCGCGGTGATCCGGCCCGTACAGGTGAAGCGGCGCTTGCCGGGATCGCCGTTCTCCACGCAGTCCGGGGTGTTGTAGGTGGCGGTGGCGAAGGCCGACTTCACCGACGCGAGCGCGGAGTCGCGCAGCTGGTCGTTGGGCGTGAAGACGGTGTTCGGCACGTACAGGTCGTTGACCTTGGCGATCTGCGCGTCCAGGAAGCGGTCGTAGTCGCGCTGGAGGTAGGTGTCCGACCCCATGCGGTTGCGCCAGGCGTCGAAGGCCGCGACGTCGTTCGCGCGCAGGTCGGTGTACATCTCGCGCAGCAGCGTCGGCTTCTGCGTCCACAGGAACTCGAAGAAGGTGCCCGCGTAGTTGTAGAAGCGGAAGCCGTCGCCGTCGTAGGTGGCGTTCAGCAGCTGCGCGACGCTCATCCGCGGGCCGCCGCCCGAGGTGTCGCTGATGATGCCCTTGACCAGGGACTTGCGGACGGCGATGCCGTTGTCGCGGGTGGCGCCGTCGAAGAACTCCGCGGTGCCCTCGTCCATGGCGGTCGTCCGGTCGCTCTCGTACCAGGGCCCCTGGCCGAAGAACCCGGGCACGGCGTACCGGCCGTTGAGGTAGTGGGTGTACTCGTGGCGGAACAGCTCCTCGAGGGTGAGGGAGGAGTCCTGCGGCACCCGGCGCTGGTAGGTGTAGAAGGTGGCGCCGTTCTCGATGTAGACGCCGCCGTTGTTGGTGCCCATGCCGGTGAGGATCGGGTGGTAGTTCTCGTAGTCGGCGCGGGAGGCGTACAGCACGATGTTCAGGGTGGTGTTGGGGTCCCCGGCGAGCGGCTGGTCGGTGCCGAGCACCCGGTGGAACTGCGTCTTGACCTGCTTGCTCGCGTAGTAGAGCTGGTCGACGGTGGCCCGGTCGAGGGCGGTGCGGACCTTGATGCCGCCGTTGTCGTAGGAGTAGGTGTTGGGGAAGAGCTTCTTCTCGATGTCCTCCTTGCACACCCCGTACGGCTTGCACGCGTTGTAGGTGTTCAGCCAGGAGACCACCTTGGCCCACTGCTCGCTGCCGTTGCCGAAGGTCGCCTGGACCGGGCCGAGCAGGGCGCCGAGATCGGCGGTGATCTGCGCCTGCAGACCCTCGACCTGACCGAACCGGCCGTACTCGCCGATCGCGTCGCGTGCCGCCCAGGCGTTGCCGGTGCCCTTCAGGTGGCCGTATCCGGCGTAGGCCTTGAACGCGGCGCGGTAGGCCGGGTCGGCGGCGACCGCCGCGTGGAAGGCGGCGTCGTTGTTGCCCGGGTAGACGCCCAGGTAGTTCACGGACAGGCCGGCGAGCACCGCGCCCGCCCAGGAGGCGTCCTGGTTGGTCTGCGCGTGGGCCGGGTCCAGGGTGACCAGGACGTTCTTGATCAGGCCCAGCTGGTGCTGGCGCAGCCCCGGGGCGCTGCCCGCGTAGAGGGCCTCGCGCAGGGTGCGGGCGTTGGAGGGGCTGACGTCGAAGGTGCGCGCGGCGCCGCCGAAGTCGGCGATCGCGCGGCGCATCGCGTCGACCGTCGGGGCGTCGGTGATGTCGATCTCGCCGCGCGAGTAGTCGTGGTACGCGACGGCGTGCAGGTAGGTGAACATCTCCTCCAGGTGCGAGGAGTTCCGGCCGTCGTGGGCGGCGGCCAGGCTGGATATCCGGCGGGAGACGGCCTGGACGTGGGCGTCGGACATCACCGGGGCCAGGCGGGCGTCCCACTTCCAGATGAGCCCGCGCAGACAGCCGTCGGCGGTGACCGCGGAGTCGCCGAGGAAGTCGGCGAGCTGCTCGGGGTTCAGGCCGGTGATGCCGTCGAGGGTGCAGGGGACGCCCGCGGCCACCAGGCCGCCGGAGGCCGCGCCCTGGGACCTGGCCGCGCCGGTGGCCTTCTCCGCGCCGCGGTCGGCGAGCTGCGTGGCACTCGGGGCGGCGGCCGGTGCGGGACCGGCGATCCTGCCCGGCTCCTGGCCGGTGCCCGGGGCGGGGGCCGGGGCCTGGGTGAGCACGGGGGCGGTGGCGAGGCGGTCGACCTCGTCGAAGGGGTTCTGCCCGGCCGGGGCCTGGACCGGGGCGGTGGCGGGCGTGCCCGAGGCGAACGTCGCGGGGACCGGGGCGGCACCGGTACCGGCCGTCTGGGCCACGACCTGGCCCGCGGAGGCGAGGAGGGTCACCGTGACGGCGGCGGCGAGGAGGGACGTACGCACAGCTCTGTGCTGGGACACCGGGAACTCCTGGTTGCGAAAGGGAGGTGGGGGATGCCGTCCGGGCCGCATGCGCAAAGGGCGTGCGTGCGGCAGCCGTACGGAACCAAGGGGTGCAACTGCCCTGCTTCACACGGCGTTTGACGGGGATTAACGTGCCGCCGTGTGAGCTGTAACATAGTAATGTGAAATTGCACTGACAAGCCCTGTGCGTCCACCAGTTCACGCCTTCCCAGGGAGCTTTCGTGACCGACCGCCCCTCCCGCCTCAATACGGGCAGCCACGATCTGCCCGTATCGGCCGAGTTGTCCGCCTTCATGTCCGGAAACTGGTCCGCCTCACCCCTGCCGGCCGAGGCCCGGGTCGCCGCCCACGCCCTCACCCCCGCGCGGCGCGCACGGCTCTCGGCCCGCTTCCCGGGCGAGCGGCTGCTCATCGCGGCGGGCGAGCTGAGGGTCCGCTCCAACGACTGCGACCACCGCTTCCGCCCGCACAGCGCGTACGCGTGGCTCACCGGCCTCACCGGCGAGGACCAGGCGGGGCACGTCCTGGTGATGGAACCGGCCGGCCCGCACGGCCACGAGGCCGTCCTGTACCTGCGGCCGCGTTCGGACCGCGCCGACGGCACCGAGGAGTTCTACCGGGACCGCCGCTACGGCGAGTTCTGGGTCGGCCGCCGCCCCGATCTCGCCGAGGCCGAACGCCTCACCGGCATCCGCTGCGCTCACCTGGACACCCTGGGCCGCCCCGAGGCCCGCGACGCCGCGCACGACCCCGCGCTCGCCACCGCCCTCTCCGAGCTACGCCTGGTCAAGGACGCCTGGGAGATCGGGCAGTTGCAGCTCGCCGTCGACCACACGACCGCCGGTTTCGAGGACGTCGTACGGGCGCTGCCGCGCGCGCTGGCCCACCCGCGCGGCGAGCGCTGCGTCGAGGGGGTCTTCGGCCTGCGCGCCCGCGCCGAGGGCAACGGCACCGGCTACGACACCATCGCGGCCTCCGGCGCGCACGCCTGCGTACTGCACTGGATCCACAACGACGGCAAGCTCGACCGGAACGAACTCCTGCTCCTGGACGCGGGCGTGGAGACCGACTCCCTCTACACCGCCGACCTCACCCGCACGCTCCCGCTGTCCGGACGCTTCTCACCGGTCCAGCGCCAGGTGTACGAACTGGTGCTGGCCGCGCAGGACGCGGGCATCGCGGCGCTGCGCCCCGGGGCCAGCTTCCGCGACTTCCACCGGGCGGGCATGCGGGTCATCGCCGAGGGGCTCGCCGACTGGGGCGTCCTGAAGAACGCGGAGGGGGACCTGCACCGCCGGTACACCCTGTGCAGCAGCGGCCACATGCTGGGCCTGGACGTGCACGACTGCGCGCGGGCGCGCGCGGACACCTACCTGGACGGGGTGCTGGAGGAGGGCCAGGTGCTCACCGTGGAGCCGGGGCTCTACCTCCAGCCGGACGACGAGACCCTCCCGGCGGAGCTGCGGGGGATCGGGGTCCGGATCGAGGACGACCTGGTGATCACCGCCGAGGGGGCGCGGCTGATGTCGGGGGCGCTGCCGCGCACGGTGGCGGGCATCGAGGAGTGGATGGGCGCGCTGCTGGAGGGCTGAGCGGACGGCTGGGCGCAGGGCCGGCCCCGGCGCGCCCGGGCCCCGGCGGTCATCTGCGTGACCGCCGGGGCCCGGCGACGTGGCGAGGTCTCCTCAGCGGCCGGAGGACCGGCCGTCGTGGTTCCAGCCGCTGTCGTGGCTCCAGTTGCCGCCGTCGCGGTTCCAGCTGCTGTCGTCGTGGTTCCAGTTGCCGTCGTGGTTCCAGTTCCCGTCGTGGTTCCAGTTGCCGTCGTCCCGGTTCCAGTTCCCGTCGTGGTTCCAGTTCCCGTCGTGGTTCCAGCTGTCGTTCCAGCTGGGGTCCCAGTTGGAGTTGTTGTTCCAGTCCCAGCACCAGCTCGGCCGGGAGTCCCAGCGCGAGGGGTCGCAGCAGGTACGCCAGTCCTGGCCGTGCCAGTCACCGGAGCACCAATAGGTCTGCGGAAGGGTCTGTGGGGAGCTTTGAGGAAGGCCCGCCGCGACGGCGCTGCCGAGGGGTGCCAGGCCCATCATGATTCCCGCGGCCCCGGCGACGATGGCCGAGGCGATCGCACGGCGCATATCCATGCACCTCCGAGTATCGGAGTAGATCTGGGCAAGTAGGGCATTTCAACCCTAGGTGAGGACGGCGATGCCGTCGAGTTCGACGAGCGCCTGCTCGTCCCACAGCCGGGTGGTGCCGATGACGGCCATCGCCGGATAGTCCCGGCCCGCCAGCCGGTGCCAGATCCTGCCCAGCTCCGGAGCGCAGGCCCGGTACTGGCCCACGTCCACCGCGTACACCGTCACGCGCGCCAGCTCACCGGGGGTGCCGCCCGCCGCCGCGAGGGCGGCCAGCAGATTGCCCAGGGCCCGCTCGAACTGCTCCGGCAGGGTGTCCCCCACCACCTTGCCCGCCGCGTCGAGGGCGGTCTGGCCGGCCAGCAGGACCAGCCGGGATCCGGTGGCCGCCACCGCGTGCGAGAAGCCCGTCGCCGGGGAGAGCCCGGGCGGATTGATCCGTTCGATCACCGGGCCACCCCCGCCGCCCGCCCGTACAGTGACCGCGCGATGATCGTGCGCTGCACCTCGCTCGCCCCCTCGTAGATCCTCGGTGCCCGGACTTCCCGGTACAGGTGTTCCAGCAGGTGGCCGCGCTGGAGCGCGACCGCGCCGTGCAGCTGGACCGCGTGGTCGACAACGTACTGCGCCGTCTCCGTGGCCAGCAGCTTCGCCATCGCCGCCCGGCCGGGCACGTCCGGCGAGGCGCTGTCCGCGTCGTACGCCCCGGCCGCCGCGTAGACCAGCAGCCGGGCGGCCTCGGTGCGGGTGGCCATCTCCGCGACCCGGTGGGCCACCGCCTGGAGGTCGCCGAGCACGCCGCCGAAGGCGGAGCGGTGCGCGGTGTGGGCCACGGTCGCGTCCAGGGCGGCCCGGGCCATGCCGACGGCGAAGGCGCCCACGCTCGGCCGGAAGAGGTTGAGGGTCTCCATGGCGACCCGGAAGCCCCGGCCCGGCTCGCCCAGCAGGTCCTTGGGGCCGACCGGCACCCCGTCGAAGGTCAGGGAGCCGATGGCGTGCGGGGAGAGCATGTCGAGGGGCTCGCCGGTGAGTCCGGGCCGGTCGGCGGGGACCAGGAAGGCGCTGACGCCCTTGGCTCCGGGGCCCTCACCCGTCCGGGCGAAGACGGTGTAGAAGTCCGCTTCGGGGGCGTTGGAGATCCAGCGCTTCTCCCCGGTGAGCCGCCAGCCACCGCCCGCGCCACCGCCGTGCGCGCCCTTGCCGCGCCCGCCCGCGCCGCCGCCGTCCGGTTCCGCCGCCAGGGCCAGGGCCGCCGCGTCCGAGCCCGCGCCCGGCTCGCTCAGCGCGAAGGCGGCGACGGTGCGCCCCGCGCGTACGCCGGGCAGCCAGCGCTCGCGCTGCGCCGCGCTCCCGGCGCGCAGGACGGGGTGCGCCCCCAGACCCTGGAGGGCGAGGGCGGTCTCGGCCTCCGTGCAGCCGTAGGCGAGGGACTCCCGCAGCAGGCACAGCTCCAGCGCGCCCGCGCTGAAGATCCGCTCCAGCAGCCCGTGTTCGCCGAGCGCGGCCAGCAGCGGCCGGTTGACGCGCCCCGGTTCACCTTTTCCGGCGAGCGGCCCGAGCCGCTCGGCGGCCAGCGCGCGCAGCCGCTCACACCATTGCTCTTGTTCCGGGTCGAGCGCGAATCCGGCCATCCGAATGCCTCAGTTCTCCGCGGGAGCCTGTGAATCCTGAAACCTGCCGTACCAGTCTTATCGCGTGCAGTTGACTGTCGTCACCATCACGATACGCTCGTCACGCGACCGCACGGCCGGCACCACCCCCATCCCGGACCGTCGCAAGGGGGCGAACCCGCCTTGAAGCTCATGCCTTCCGCCCACGCCGACACCTTTGCCCGCGACCACCTGCCGCCCGCCCACGCCTGGCCCGAACTCCTCTTCCAGCTGCCCGAACTGTCCTATCCGGACCGGCTGAACTGCGGGGCCGAGCTGCTCGACGCCACCATCGCCCGCTTCGGCGCGGACCGCCCGGCCTTCCGCACCGGGTCGGGCGAGGTGTGGTCGTACGGCGAACTGCGCGAGCGGGTAGACCGGCTGGCCCATGTCCTTAACGTCGATCTCGGCGTGGTCCCCGGCAACCGGGTGCTGCTGCGCGGACCCACCGGGCCCTGGCTCGCCGCCTGCTGGCTGGCGGTGATGAAGGCGGGCGGGGTGGCCGTCACCGTGCTGGCCCAGCAGCGGTCCCAGGAGCTGGCCACGGTCTGCGAGATGGCCCGGGTGGGACACGCCCTGTGCCACGCCGACGTGGTGGCGGACCTGGCCCGGGCGCAGGTGCCCGGGCTGCGGATCACCCCGTACGGCGGTACGGACCCCGACGATCTGCTGCGGCTGGCCGAGCGGAGCCCCGCCACCCCGTACCGCGCCGTGGACACCTCGGCCGACGACGTGGCGCTGATCGCCTTCACCTCGGGCACCACCGGACGACCCAAGGGCTGCATGCACTTCCACCGGGACGTCCTGGCGGTCGCCGACACCTTCTCCCGGCAGGTCCTGCGCCCCCGCCCCGACGACGTGTTCACCGGCAGCCCGCCGCTCGGCTTCACCTTCGGCCTGGGCGGCCTGGTGGTCTTCCCGCTGCGCGCCGGCGCCTCGGCGCTGCTGCTGGAACAGGCGGGTCCGCGCGTGCTGCTGCCCGCCCTCGCCGAGCACCGGGTGACGGTGCTGTTCACGGCCCCCACGGCCTACCGGGCGATGCTGGACGAGCTGGCGGCGTACGACCTCTCGGCGCTGCGGCGCTGCGTCTCGGCGGGCGAGAACCTGCCGGCCGCCACCTGGCAGGAGTGGTACGAGCGCACCGGCCTGCGCATCATCAACGGCATCGGCGCCACCGAGCTGCTGCACATCTTCATCTCGGCGGCCGACGCGGACATCCGCCCCGGTACCACCGGCCGGGTGGTGCCGGGCTGGCAGGCGCGGGTGGTGGACCACACGGGCCGGGAGGTGGCCGACGAGGAGCCGGGGCTGCTGGCCGTGCGCGGTCCGGTGGGCTGCCGCTATCTGGCCGACCCGCGGCAGGGCGAGTACGTACGGGACGGCTGGAACGTCACGGGTGACACCTACATCCGCGACCGGGACGGCTACTTCCGCTACGTCGCCCGCGCCGACGACATGATCATCTCGGCGGGCTACAACATCGCGGGCCCCGAGGTCGAGGAAGCCCTGCTGCGCCACCCGGACGTGGTGGAGGCCGCGGTGATCGGCCGCCCGGACGAGCGACGCGGGCAGGTGGTCGTCGCCTACGCGGTGGCCCGGGAGGGCGCGCGGCCGTCCGAGGAGGATCTGCGGGCGTTCATGCGGGCGGAGCTGGCCCCGCACAAGTGCCCGCGCGCCTTCGTCTTCCTCTCCGCACTCCCGCGGACCCCGACCGGGAAACTGCAGCGCTACCGGCTGCGCGATCTAGAGTGATCCCGTGGCCGAGCAGCACACCCCACGATCCTTGATCGTCACCTTCTACGGCGCCTACGGGCGCGCCTTCGACGGACCCGTGCCGGTGTCCGCCCTGATCCGCCTGCTGGGCGCGGCGGGGGTGGACGCCCCCGCGGTCCGCTCCTCGGTGTCCCGGCTCAAACGGCGCGGGTTCATCCTCCCGGCGCGCGGGGCGGACGGCGCGGCGGCGTACGACCTCTCGGAGGAGGCCCGTCAGCTGCTGGCGGACGGCGACCGCCGGATCTACGGGGCGTCCGGGGCCGTGCCGGAGGGCGGGGCCGCGGCCGGTGCGGACGCGGGTCCCGGCGGCGCGTGGCTGCTGGCCGTCTTCTCCGTGCCCGAGGAGGAGCGCCACAAGCGCCACCTGCTGCGTTCGCGGCTGGCCCGGCTGGGCTTCGGCACGGCGGCGCCGGGCGTGTGGATCGCCCCGGCCGCGCTGTACGACGAGACCCGGCACACCCTGGAGCGCCTCCAGCTGACCCCGTACGTCGACCTGTTCCGCGGCGCGCACCTGGGCTTCGCGGCCACCGCCGAGGCGGTGTCCCGCTGGTGGGACCTGGCGGCTCTGGCCAAGCGGCACGAGGAGTTCCTCGACGCGCACGAACCGGTCCTGCGCGGCTGGCAGTCGGGCCCGGAGCCGACCCCCGAGCAGGCCTACCACGACTACCTGATGGCGCTGGACTCCTGGCGCCGGCTGCCGTACGCCGACCCCGGCCTGCCCCGCGAGCTGCTGCCCTCGGACTGGCCGGGCGAGCGCGCGGCGGCGGTGTTCGCGGCCCTGCACTCCCTGCTGTGGGAACGCGGGGCGGCCTTCGCGCGGCCGGCCCCCTGAGGTCGTGGCGCCCGGAAAATCCAGGTGCCCGGAACCGCGCCGGACGGCCACAATGCCGCATGACCTGGACCTTCACTGAAGACCTGCCGGCGTTCGTGGAGGCGGCGGGCCCGGCGCTGGCCGCCGACCCGCTCGGCAACACGCAGATGCTGACCACCGTCGACAGCCTGCGGCGGCGCGGCCCGAACGCCTTCGGCGCGGGCACCCCGTACTTCGCCTGGTGGACCGGCGCCGACGGGGTGGTCGCGGCGGCCCTGCTGTGCACCCCTCCGCACCCGCTGCTGGTCGGCTCGCTGCCCGCCGGGGCGCTGGCCGCGCTGGCGGCCGTACTGGACACCGAGCCGCTGCTGGCCGGCGTGGCCGGTTTCAACGCGCGGCGCGAGGACGCCGAGGTGCTGGCGGCGGCCTGGGGCCGCCCGGCCGACACCGCCGGGCAGCTGCGGCTGTTCCGCCTCGACACGCCGGTCGCGCCCTCGCCCGCGCCCGGGGGCACATCGCGGCTCGCCACGACGCGGGACGTCCCCTTGCTGCTGGACTGGCTGCGCGCCTTCGCGGCGGAGGCCGAGACCACGTCGCCCACCGAACCCTGGGTCCGCGACCGGCTGTCGTACGGCGGGGTGCTGCTGTGGCAGGACCCGGCCGGAACACCCGTCTCGCTGGCGAGCTTCTCCCGCCCCCAGGCGTCCACCGCCCGCGTGGGCCCGGTCTACACCCCGCCCGCCGACCGCGGCCACGGCTACGCGGCGGGCGCGACCCACGCCGCCACCCTGGCCGCCCGGACGGCGGGCGCGACGGAGGTCCTCCTCTTCACCGACCTCACCAACCCCACGAGCAACCGCCTCTACCCCAGGCTCGGCTACACCCCCCTCTGGGACCGCACGGTCACCCTGGCCCGCACCACCCCCGCGGCGCTGCAGGGGTAAGCGGTTGCCGACCGCCCGCCGTGAGCGGGGCGGCGGCTCAGCCGCGACCGGCCGGGGGTGTGCGGCTGCCTGCGCGGTAGGGGGCGGGCCAGGGGGCGGCCGGGCCCGTGTAGTTCTGGTCGGCGGCCGCGTGGAGGGTCCAGTGGGGGTCGTACAGGTGGGGGCGGCCCAGGGCGCACAGGTCGGCGCGGCCCGCGAGCAGCAGGGAGTTGACGTCGTCCCAGGACGAGACGGCGCCGACGGCGATGACCGGGACGCCCAGGGCGTTGCGGATCCGGTCGGCGTAGGGGGTCTGGTAGGAGCGGCCGTACTCGGGGGTCTCGTCGGCGACGACCTGGCCGGTCGAGACGTCGATCGCGTCCGCGCCGTGGGCGGCGAAGGCCGCCGCGATGGCCACCGCCTCCTCGGCGGTGGTGCCGCCGGGGGCCCAGTCCGTCGCGGAGATGCGGACGGTCATCGGGCGGTCGGCGGGCCAGACCTCGCGGACCGCGTCGAAGACCTCCAGCGGGAAGCGCATCCGGGCGGCGGCCGAGCCGCCGTAGGCGTCGGTGCGGTGGTTGGTCAGCGGCGAGAGGAACCCGGAGAGCAGGTAGCCATGGGCGCAGTGCAGCTCGAGCAGGTCGAAGCCGCAGGCGGCGGCGCGGACCGCGGCGTCCGTGAACAGGCCGCGGATCCCAGGGAGTTCGTCCGCTCCGAGTTCGTGCGGGACCTGCGAGACGCCGGGCCGGTACGGGAGCGGGGAGGCGGCCACGAGCGGCCAGTTGCCGGTGTCGAGGGGGTCGTCCATGCCCTCCCACATGCGGCGGGTGGACCCCTTGCGGCCCGCGTGGCCGAGCTGGACGCCGAGCGCGGTGCCGGGCGCGGAGGTGTGCACGAAGTCCGCGATCCGGGTCCAGGCCACGGCCTGTTCGTCGGTGTACAGGCCGGTGCAGCCGGGGGTGATGCGCCCGTCGGCGCTGACGCACACCATCTCGGTCATGACCAGGCCGGCGCCGCCGAGGGCCCGCGCGCCCAGGTGGACGAGGTGGAAATCGCCCGGTACGCCGTCCTCGGCGCCGTACATGTCCATCGGGGAGACGACGACGCGGTTGCGCAGGGTCAGGCCGCGCAGCCGGTACGGGGTGAACATGGGCGGGGTCGTGTCGTCGGGGCAGCCGAAGTCCCGCTCGACGGCGCGGGTGAAGCGCTCGTCGCGCAGCCGCAGGTTGCCGTGGGTGACCCGGCGGCTGCGGGTGAGCAGGTTGAAGGCGAACTGCCGGGGCGGCTGGTCGACGTATCCGGCGAGCTCCTCGAACCAGCGCATGCTGGCCGCCGCCGCGCGCTGGGTGCTGGCCACGGCCGGGCGGCGCGCGGCCTCGTAGGCGGCGAGCGCGGCCGGTACGTCGGCGGGGTCCGGCCGTGCGCGGACGGCCTCGGCGAGCGCGAGGGCGTCCTCGACGGCGAGTTTGGTGCCGGAGCCGATGGAGAAGTGGGCGGTGTGCGCGGCGTCCCCGAGGAGGGTCACGTTGCCCTGTGACCACCGGTCGTTGACGACCGTACGGAACGCCGTCCAGGCCGAGCGGTTGCCGCGCAGGGCGCGCCCGCGCAGGGCCTCGCTGAAGGTCTTGGCGCAGCGCGAGGCCGATTCGGCCTCGTCGCAGAGGTCGAGTCCGGCGGCGCGCCAGACCTCCTCGCGCATCTCGACGATGACGGTGGAGGAGTCGGCGCAGTACGGGTAGCCGTGCAGCTGCATGACCCCGTGTTCGGTTTCGGCGATCTCGAACCGGAAGGCGTCGAAGGCGAAGTCGGCGGCCAGCCAGATGTACCGGCTGCGACCGGTGTCCAGGCGCGGGCGGAAGGTCGCGGCCCCGGCCTCGCGGGTGGCGCTGTGCACGCCGTCGGCCGCGATCACCAGGTCGTACGTCGCCCCCAGCGCCTGGGCCGCGGGCAGCCGGGTGCGGAAGTGGAGCCGGACGCCCAGCTCGGCGCAGCGCGCGTGCAGGATCTCCAGGAGCCGGCGGCGGCCCAGGGCGGCGAAGCCGTGACCGCCGGAGGTGAGGACCCGGCCGCGGTGGACGACGTCGATGTCGTCCCAGCGGACGAACTCGGCGGACAGGGCGGCGTAGACCTCGGTGTCGGCGCGCTCGATGCCGCCGAGGGTCTCGTCGGAGAGCACCACGCCGAAGCCGAAGGTGTCGTCGGCGGCATTGGCCTCCCACACCTCGACCCGGTGTCCCTGCCGGGCCAGCAGAGCGGCGGCGTACAGTCCCCCCGGTCCCCCGCCCACGACAGCGACCTGCATGGCGCTACCTTCCCCTCCACTGGGGTGGCCGCTTCTCGGTGAAGGCGGCATGGAATTCGGCGTAGTCCTCGCCGTTCATCAGCAGTGCCTGGGTGGCCGCGTCCAGTTCCACGGAGGCGGCCAGCGGCATGTCGAGTTCGGCGGTGAGCAGGGCCTTGGTCTGGGCGTGGGCCAGGGCGGGGCCGGCGGCGAGGCGTTCGGCGAGTTCGGCGGCGCGCGCGTCGGCCTTGCCCTCCTCCGTCAGTTCGCTGAGCAGTCCGATGCGTTCGGCCTCGGCGGCCCGGACGGGCTCGCCGAGCATCAGCAGCCGGGTGGCGTGACCGAGGCCGACGACCCGGGGCAGCAGATAGGCGGCGCCCATGTCGCCGCCGGAGAGCCCGACGCGGGTGAAGAGGAAGGCGAAGCGGGCGGTGGGATCGGCGATCCGGAAGTCGGCGGCGAGGGCGAGAACCGCCCCGGCGCCGGCGGCTACCCCGTGTAGGGCGGCGATTACGGGGAAGGGGCATTCTCGGATGGCCCGGACGACCTGTCCGGTCATCCGGTTGAAGTCCAGGAGCTGCGCGGTGTCCATCGCGAGCGTGGCGCCGATGATCTCGTCGACGTCACCGCCCGAGCAGAAGCCGCGGCCTTCGCCGCCGAGCACGAGGGCGCGGACGGATCTCTCCCGGGACAGTTCGGAGAGCAGGTCGCGCAGGTCGGCGTAGGCGCCGAAGGTGAGCGCGTTCAGCTTTTCGGGGCGGTCGAGGGTGACGGTGGCCACGCCGTCCTGCCGGGTCAACCGGAGGTGGCGCCACCGTTCGGTGGGGACTGCGGAACCGGTGAAGGGGCTCACACGGTGACCGTATCACCGCATCGTGACTGTCGTCAGACAAACGCAACACGAGGACGCGCGGAGAGGAGGGATCCGGTGCCGGAACACCCCACGGCCGAAGGTCCCGTCCCGGCGGAACGCTCGTCCCCCGCGTTGACGGCGGGGTGCCCTACGCCGCCGGACTTCCACTTCGTATGGTTGAAAGCAGGACCTCCCCCACCCCAGCCCCCCGACGGAACGGACGGACTCCCATGCCCGACGACTCCGCGTGGCGGATCGCCCTCCCGCACACGACCGCCGCCGTGCCCCTCGCCCGCGCCCTGGTCCGCACCGCGCTCTCCGAGACCGGGGGACCCGCGGACAGCGACACCGCCGAGCTGCTCACGGCGGAGCTGGTCGCCAACGCCGTGGAGCACACCAGCGGTGACGCCCCCATAGAACTCGTCGTGGAACTGCTGGCGAACGGGTGCCAGGTCGAGGTCCACGACGGGGACCCGCGGCCGCCCGGCGACCTGCGCCCCCGGCCGCCGGACCCGTGGCAGGAGCACGGCCGCGGCCTGCTGCTGCTCCGCGCCCTCAGCTCCGCCTGCGGCCACCGGCCGACGCCGCACGGCAAGGCCGTCTGGTTCACCCTGCCCGCGCGGCCGGCGGCCGCGCTCCACTGACCCCCGCGCCGCCGCCGGCCCCCGCGCCCGCTCCCTACGGCTTCGCGAGCGTCGCGACCAGGACCGCCTTGATCGTGTGCAGCCGGTTCTCGGCCTCGTCGAAGACGACGGAGTGCGCGGACTCGAACACCTCGTCCGTCACCTCCAGCGAGTCCAGGCCGTGCTGCTCGTGGATCTCGCGGGACACCTTGGTGCCGAGGTCGTGGAAGGCGGGCAGGCAGTGCATGAACTTGACGTCCGGGTTCCCGGTGGCGCGCAGGACGTCCATGGTGACGGCGTACGGCGACAGCGCCGCGATCCGCTCGTCCCAGACCTCCTTCGGCTCCCCCATGGAGACCCAGATGTCGGTGACGACGAAGTCCGCCTGGGCCACGCCCTCGGCGATCTCCTCGGTGAGGGTGATCCGGGCGCCGCTCGCGGCCGCGAGTTCGCGGGCCGCGGCCACCACCGGCTCGGCGGGCCAGTACTCCCGGGGCGCCACGATCCGCACGTCCATGCCGAGCAGCGCGCCGGTCACCAGGTAGGAATTGCCCATGTTGAAGCGGGCGTCACCGAGGTAGGCGAAGGAGATCCGCTCCAGCGGCTTGCCGGGGCAGTGCTCGGTCATCGTGAGGACGTCGGCGAGCATCTGGGTGGGGTGCCAGTCGTCGGTGAGCCCGTTGAAGACGGGGACGCCGGCGTGCGCGGCCAGCTCCTCGACCGCGGCCTGACTGTCGCCCCGGTACTCGATGCCGTCGAACATCCGGCCCAGCACCCGCGCGGTGTCCTTGACCGACTCCTTGTGGCCCATCTGCGAGCCGGAGGGGTCGAGGTACGTGGTGTGGGCGCCCTGGTCGGCGGCCGCCACCTCGAACGCGCAGCGGGTGCGGGTCGACGTCTTCTCGAAGATCAGCGCGATGTTGCGGCCCTGGAGCCGGCGCACCTCGGCGCCCGCCCGCTTGGCCGCCTTGAGTTCGGCGGCCAGCTCGACCAGGCCGCGGAACTCGGCGGCGGTGAAGTCGAGCTCCTTGAGGAAACTGCGGCCGACGAGGTCGGTGGCCATGGGGACGCTCCAGAGTCGCGGTGACAGGGGATCCTGGAAGTCTATACGATCCTATGCATTGATATACAGCCCCGAGGTTCGGATCCCCGCGCGGCCCCCGGTCCTGCGGCGCAGGTCAGGCGGGCGGTCACAGCAGATACAGCGGTTCCGGCAGGTACGACAGCTCACACGGCGTCGCGCTCCACGGGACAGCTCATGCAGCGCGGACCGCCCCGCCCGCGCCCCAGTTCGCTGCCCGGGATCTCGATCACCTCGATGCCCTCCTTGCGCAGGTGGGTGTTGGTGGTGACGTTCCGCTCGTAGGCGACCACCACGCCCGGCTCCACGGCCAGCACGTTGCATCCGTCGTCCCACTGCTCCCGCTCCGCCGAGTGGACGTCCTGGGTGGCGGTCAGCACTCGGATCGAGTCGAGCCCGAGCGCCGCCGCTATGGCCCGGTGCATGTGCTCCGGCGGGTGGTCGGTGACCTTGAGCTCCTGCCCCCCGTTGCCCGGCTCGATGGTGTAGGAGCGGAGCATGCCGAGACCGGCGTACTGCGTGAACGTATCTCCGTCGACCATCGTCATCACCGTGTCGAGGTGCATGAAGGCCCGCCGCTTGGGCATGTCCAGGGCCACGATGGTCTTCGCCGAACCGGCGGCGAACAGTCCGCGCGCCAGCATCTCCACCGCCTGCGGGGTGGTCCGCTCGCTCATCCCGATCAGCACCGCGCCGTTGCCGATGACCAGGACGTCCCCGCCCTCGATGGTCGAGGGGTAGTCGGCCTGGCCCTGGGTCCAGTAGTGGAAGGCGCCGGAGGCCGTGAAGAGGGGGTGGTGCTTGTAGATCGCCTCGAAGTGCACGGTCTCGCGCTGCCGGGCGGGCCAGCGCATCGCGTTGATGGACACGCCGTCGTAGATCCAGGCCGAAGTGTCGCGGGTGAACAGGTGGTTCGGCAGCGGCCCGAGCAGGAAGTCGTCCAGTTCCATGGCGTGGAAACGCACCGAGACGGGCTCGCTGTGCCGCTCCAGGAACTCCCGCTTCGTCATCCCGCCGACCAGCGCCTCGCCCAGCTCGGCGGAGGGCAACGCGTCGAAGACGGCGCGCAGATGATCCGTGGCGAGGGGACCGTACTCCTTCTCGTCGAAGACCCGGTCCAGCACGAGGCGGCGCGCCTCCGGGATGTCCATGGACTCGCTCAGCAGATCGCCGAAGAGGTGCACCTCCACGCCCCGGTCCCGCAGTACGTCCGCGAAACCGTCGTGCTCCTGCCGGGCCCGGCGCACCCACAGCACGTCATCGAAGAGCAACGCGTCCTTGTTGCTCGGCGTCAGCCGCTTCAGCTCCAGATCGGGCCGGTGGAGGATGACGCGGCGCAGCCGCCCGGTCTCGGAGTCGACATGGAATCCCATGGCATACACGTTCGCAGACCGGACGGCGTTTTGACGTGCCGTTGACTCAGCGCAGGCCGAGCAGTGCCGAAGGAGCTCCCGTCAGTTCCGGGGTGATCACTCCCAGCTTGGGGGCGACCACGTTCGGCAGTCCGAAGTTGCTCCCGTCGGGCATCGAGATCGGCGCTCCGACGACCACCCCGGCGGTGCGGGCGAGCAGGGTCGTGGCGGGCGAGTCCAGGGAGCCCTCACCATCCGTCTCCGGCCGGCCCAGCAGGTTCGGCACCGGGGAGGTGATCCCGGTGTGGCCCAGTTCGGTGCCGATCGGGACGATCGGCACGAGCGGGGTGGGGAGCAGGTCCCCGGTGTGCTGCCGGGGCGCCTCGGGGGCGCCCACGACCGGCACGGGCACCCCGGTGGCCACCCGCGGGGCGTCCAGCCCGAGCGAGGGCTTCAGGGCGGCGCCCAGTGGGACGCCCACCGGCACCGAGTCGGCCAGGGCCGGGCTCGCCGCACCGGCCGCGGCCATACAGGTCATGAGCGCCGCCAGGCTTCCGCGCGCGGTCATCTTCATATCTGACGTTCCGTCCTTCCAGGGTCGCGGACATTTCCGCTGCCCCTGGAAGAACGATCCCGCCCGGTGTTTCCAGGGAGTTCCATGGCAAAGTTCCCCCATACGACCTAACCGGGGGCGCGCGGTTCACACCGACCGCGCCCCTCGACAGGCACCCGCGGGTCCCTCAGAGCCGGGGGTCGACCGGCTCCGACTCCAGGGCCAGCACCGCGAAGACGGCCTCGTGGACCCGCCACAGCGGCTCGCCGTCCGCCAGCCGGTCCAGCGCCTCCAGCCCGAGCGCGTACTCGCGCAGGGCGAGCGAGCGCTTGTGCCCGAGGAAGCGCGAGCGCAGCCGCTCCAGGTGGTCCGGGCGCGTGTACTCCGGACCGTAGATGATCCGCAGGTACTCGCGCCCGCGCACCTTGAGCCCCGGCTGGACCAGCCGTTCGCGCCCGCCGCGCACGTACGCCGCCAGCGGTTTGACGACCATGCCCTCGCCGCCGTCCGCGGTCAGCCGCAGCCACCAGTCGGTGCCCGCCCGGACGGAGTCCTCGTCCCCGGTGTCCACCAGGATCCGGCCGGTCCGGCGCAGCAGGGCGTCGGCGCCCGTCTCCTTCGCGTGCGCCGCGTCGGCCTCGACGAGCCGGTCCAGCCAGCCGAGCTGTGCGTCGTGCGGTACGGCGGCCAGGGACCGCCCGGCCACCGCGAGCAGCTGGAAGGGCGCGAGCCGCACGCCGTCCAGGCCGTCCGTGGGCCAGCAGTAACGCCGGTAGGCCTCGGTGAAGGCGCCGGCGTCGGCGGCCCGCTGCCGCTGGCGCTCCGCCAGTTCACCCACGTCCACACCGCGGGCCGCGGCCGCGTCCAGGGCGGCCAGGGCGTCGGGGAAGACCGCGCCGGACGCGGCGCCCACGGCGGCGTACTGGTGGCGCAGCAGCCCGGCGGACTTCAGCGACCAGGGCAGCAGTTCGCCGTCGAGCAGCATCCAGTCGGTGGCCAGCTCCTCCCACAGGCCCGCGCCGGTGACGGCCGCGCGGAGCCGGTCGAGCACCTCCTCGGTGAGGGCGGGATCGGTGAAGAAGGGCCGCCCGGTGCGGGTGTAGACGGAGCCGGTGACCCCGCCGGTGACCCCGAAGCGCGCCCGCGCCGCCGCGGCGTCGCGGCAGAGCAGCACCGTGGCCCGGGAGCCCATGTGCTTCTCCTCGCACACGACCCGCTCGACGCCGTCCTTGCGGTACTGCGCGAAGGCCTCGGCCGGGTGCTCCAGGAAGTCCTCCTCGGCGGAGGCGGCGGTGGGCGCCATGGTCGGCGGCAGGTACGGGACCAGCCGCGGGTCGACCGCGAAGCGGCTCATCACCTCCAGGGCCGCCGCCGCGTTCTCCTCGCGGACGGTGACGCGGCCCAGGTGCCGGGTCTCCACGACGCGCCGCCCCTGTACGTCGGCCAGGTCCAGCGGGCGGCCGTCCTGCCCGCCGGGCGCGGCGCTCGCGAGGGGGCGCGTCGGCTCGTACCAGACCCGCTCGGCCGGTACGTCGACCAGCTCGCGCTCGGGCCAGCGCAGCGCGGTCATCCGGCCGCCGAAGACGACGCCGGTGTCGAGGCAGAGGGTGTTGTTGATCCAGGTGGTGTCCGGGACCGGGGTGTGCCCGTAGACCACGGCGGCCTTGCCGCGGTAGTCCTCGGCCCACGGGTAGCGCACGGGCAGCCCGAACTCGTCGGTCTCGCCGGTCGTGTCGCCGTACAGGGCGTGCGAGCGGACCCGGCCGGAGGTGCGGCCGTGGTACTTCTCGGGCAGCCCGGCGTGCGCGACCACCAGCTTGCCGCCGTCGAGCACGTAGTGGCTGACGAGGCCCGCGATGAACTGCCGGACCTCCTGGACGAACTCCTCGTCCTCGCGGGCCAGCTGCTCGATGGTCTCGGCGAGGCCGTGGGTGTGCTGGACCTTGGATCCCTTGAGGTAACGGCCGAGCTTGTTCTCGTGGTTCCCGGGGACGCACAGGGCGTGGCCCGCCTTGACCATGCCCATGACGCGGCGCAGCACGCCGGGGCTGTCCGGTCCGCGGTCGACGAGGTCGCCGACGAAGACCGCCGTGCGGCCCTCGGGGTGCGCGCCGTCGCGGTAGCCCAGCTCGGCGAGCAGGGTCTCCAGCTCGGAGGAACAACCGTGGATGTCACCGATGATGTCGAAGGGGCCGCTGAGGTGGGTGAGGTCGTTGTACCGCTTCTCCAGGACGATCTCGGCGGCCTCGACCTCCTCGACGGACCGCAGGACGTGCACCTTGCGGAATCCCTCGCGTTCCAGCCCGCGCAGCGAACGCCGCAGGTCGCGGCGGTGGCGCTGGATGACCTGCCGGGGCATCCCGGCGCGGTCGGGGCGCTCGGTGTTGCGCGCGGCGCACACCTCTTCGGGCAGGTCGAGGACGATCGCGATGGGCAGGACGTCGTGCGCGCGGGCCAGCTGTACGAGCTGACGCCGGGCCTCCTGCTGGACGCTGGTCGCGTCGACGACGGTGAGCCGCCCGGCGGCGAGGCGCTTGCCCGCGATGTGGTGCAGGACCTCGAAGGCGTCCTTGCTCGCGCTCTGGTCGTTCTCGTCGTCGGCGACCAGGCCGCGGCAAAAGTCGGAGGAGAGCACCTCGGTGGGCTTGAAGTGGCGGCGGGCGAAGGTGGACTTGCCCGAGCCGGTGGCCCCGATCAGGACGACGAGGGAGAGGTCGGTGACGGGCAGCGGCCGCGGTGCGGTGCGTGCCCCGGTATCGGTGGTGCTCATGCGGCGGTGCCCTCCTTCGGAGCGGAGCCGGAACCGTAGGCGCCGGACTCGGTGCCGGGACCGGAATCCGGGACGGTGTTCAGGGTGAAGACGGCCATCTGGGTGGGCGGCCCCACCTCGGGGTCCTGTGGCCCGACGGGCGTGAACGCCACGCCGTAGCCGTGGCGTTCGGCGGTCCGGTGGGCCCAGTCGCGGAACTCCGCGCGGGTCCACTCGAAGCGGTGGTCGGTGTGCCGGACCTGTCCGGCGGGCAGCGTCTCCCAGCGGACGTTGTATTCGACGTTGGGCGTGGTGACCAGGACGGTGCCCGGCCGGGCCGAGCCGAAGACGGCGTATTCGAGCGCGGGCAGCCGCGGCAGGTCCAGGTGCTCGATGACCTCGCTGAGCACGGCCGCGTCGTAGCCGGTCAGCCGTTTGTCGGTGTAGGCGAGGGAGCCCTGCGTCAGGCGGACGCGCGCGCTCTGCCGCTCGCCCATCCGCTCCAGGCGCAGCCGGCGGGCCGCGATGGTCAGCGCCCGCACGGACACGTCCACGCCGACGATCTCGGTGAACGACGCGTCCCGCAGCAGGTCGTGGATCAACTGGCCCTGTCCGCAGCCGAGGTCGAGGACACGGTGGGCGCCCGCGGCGCGCAGCGCGTCGACGATCGCCGCGCGCCGTTGCCGGGCGAGCGGCACGCTCCGCTCCGCTGCGTCCGCCGCCTCCTCCTCCGTTTCGGTGGCGGCGTTGTCGAGCTCCTCGACGACGCTGCCGTCGGACTCGGCGAGGCGGACGAGCTCCAGGCGCTCCAGCGCGTCCTGGGTGAGCCGCTTGGAGCGGGCCAGGTAGCGGGAGGTGATGAGGCCGTGCTCGGGGTGCCCGGCGAGCCAGCCGTCCCCGGCCCGCAGCAGTTTGTCGACCTCGTCCGGAGCGACCCAGTAGTGCTTGGAGTCGTCGAGGACCGGCAGCAGGACGTAGAGCTGGCGCAGGGCGTCGGCGAGCCGCAGCTCCCCTTCGAGTACGAGGCGCACGTACCGGGAGTCGCCCCACTGCGGGAACCGGGTGTCGAGCGGTACGGGCGTCACCTCGACGGCGCTCCAGCCGAGCGGCCCGAACAACCTGCGCACCAGCTCCGGGCCGCCGCGGGCGGGCAGCGCCGGGATCTCGACGCGCAACGGGCGGGCCTGCTGCGGCAGTTCGGGGCGAGCGGTGCAGCGGGCGTTCAGCGCGCTACGGAAGACGGCGCCGAGCGCGACGGCGAAGAGCGAGGAGGCGGCGTACGGGCGGTCGTTGACGTACTGCGCGAGCGCGGCGTCGGGCGCCCCGCTCCGACCCCGGCCCTGACCGCGCCGCACGAGGGCGACGGGGTCCACCTCCAGCAGCAGCGCCGCGGTGCAGCGTTCGGGCGTGGCCTCGGGGTAGAGGACGTGCGCCGTGCCGTGGGAGGTGCTGAACGCCTGCGCCTTCTGCGGATGCTTGTGCAGCAGGAAGCCCAGGTCAGTGGCTGGTTTCTCGGCGGAGCCGGTGGTCGTGATCGTCATGAACATGCGGTTCAGTATGTGCGCGGCGCGAGAGCGCGGACAACGCGTTTTAGCCGCCGCGGACGCGTCGCGCAGCCGATGGAGGCGATCCCATCCCCACCCCGTCGGATCCCCCGTCGGATCCCTCGGCGACGCCCTCGCCGAAGTGCCCGCCAACGTCCTCGCCGAAGCCCCGGCCACCCCGGACCGCCGTGCGGTCGGTGGTGCGGTCGGTGGTGCGTCGCCGGCGCACCGCTCCCGTCCTCCTGGCGCTCGTCCTCCTCCTCCTCGCGGCCGGGGACGGCCCGGGCGCCTCCGGTTCCGCCGGCCGGCAGGTGCCCGAGAGCCCGCGGGAGTACCTGGCGCGGGCGCTGGACGTGATGCGGGAACGTTCCGTGCACCGCAACGAGATCGACTGGACCCGAGTGCGGCGGGACGCCCACGCGCGGGCCGCGTCGGCGCGCACCCCGGCGGAGACCTATCCCGTGATCGTGGCGGCGCTCGCGGAACTCGGCGACCACCACAGTTCGTTCCTCACCCGCACGGAGGCCGAGATCACCCTGGGCGCGACCGAGGACGCCTTCACCGGTCCCACCGGCCGCCGCCTGCCCGGCTCGGTGGGCTGTCTCGCGCTCCCCGCCGTCATCGGGTCCCCGGCGACCTTGGACCGGTACGTGCGCCAGGGGCGCGCGGCGGTCAAGGACGCCGAGCGGGAGGGAGCCGCCTGCGGATGGATACTCGACCTGCGGCAGAACGGCGGCGGGAACGTGTGGCCGATGTTCGCCGTCGCGGCGCCACTGCTCGGCGAGGGCACGGTGGGATCGTTCGTCTCGCCGGACGGCAGCCGCACGCCGTGGTACGTCAAGAACCGCAGGCCGGGCCTGAACGGCGAGGAATCCCCCTGGGGGCCCGCGGACGCGGTGGGGACGCCTGATCCCACGGTCGCCGTGCTGACCGACGGCGGGACCGCCAGCGCCGCCGAGGCCGTCCTCATCGCCTTCAAGGGCCGCCCGGACACCCGCACCTTCGGGAGCGCCACCTACGGCGTGCCCACGAGCAACGACGGATTCCCGCTCTCCGACGGCGCGGTCATCAGCCTCACCACGGCCCTGGACGCCGACCGCGGCGGCCGGATCTACGACGGGGCGGTCCCGCCCGACAGCGAAGTGCCCACGTCCCGCCCGGACATCGGCACCGACCGCGATGAGCCCCTGCGGGCCGCGACCGCGTGGCTGACGGCCCGCACCCCCTGCCACCGGGGGTGACGCCGCCGCGGTTCAGGCGGTGGCCGCCAGGGCGGCGATCTGCCGCGGGCCCACTCCGCAGCAGCCGCCGATGAGGCGGGCGCCCGCCCGGCGCCAGGCCGGGAGCGGCCAGCCGGCCGTGCCCGAGGTGTCGTTGGGGTAGGCGAGCAGGGGCTTCGGCGTCACCGAGGTGGCCGCCTCCAGGGCCGGGAGGACATCGGCCGCCGCGCAGCAGTTGACGCCGACCGCGATCACCTCCGGCGCGGCGGCCAGGGCGAAGGCCTCGCTGAGCGGCTGTCCGGCCCGGGTACGGCCGGCCGCCACCGTGTACGACAGCCAGGCCCGGGCCCCCGTACCGGCCAGCAGCGACAGCAGCGCCTCCGCCTCGTCGGTGTCCGGGACGGTCTCCAGGGCCAGTACGTCGGCCCCCGCCTCCAGCAGGGTCTCGATCCGGGGGCGGTGGAAGGCGGCCAGCTCCCGCACGCTCAGCCCGTACCGGCCGCGGTACTCGGAGCGGTCGGCCAGCGTCGCCCCGTACGGCCCGACGGAGGCCGCCACCCACACCTCGTGCTCCACCGCCCGCGCGGCCCGGTCGGCCAGGGTGACGGAGTCCCGCAACAGGGCGGTGGTCCGCGCCCGGTCGTAACCGTGGCGGGCGAAGGCCTCGTAGCCGACCTGGTAGGCGGCGGTGATGAGCACCTGCGCCCCCGCCCGGGCGTACGCCGTGTGCGCGGCCTCGATCTGCCCCGGCTCCTCGGCCAGCACCCGCGCCGACCAGAGGCCGCCGGACAGGTCGCAGCCCTGGTCGGCGAGCCGGGTGCCGAGCCCGCCGTCGAGCACCACCGTCCGGTGGCGCAGGGCCTCGGCGAGGGGGGTGCTCGCGCGCGTCATCGCGGGCCCTCCCGGGAGGGCCCGGCGCCGGTTTCCTCGCTGCCCATGCCCTGCCCCGCTCTTCGTACCCGGGCGCACGCACGCGCGCGTCGCCTACGCCCAGTGTGCCAGCCGAGCCGCCGCTGTCCGCCGCCCACTCTCCGCCGCCTGCCGCCCGCCCCGCAGCCTCAGGTGGAGGGGCCCGGAGACCGGACCGCCGGGGTGCGGGACGCAGCGGTGGTCCCCGAGAAGGACGACCAGGCCCTCGGCTGGGAGCGGCACGCGCGCGGTGGCGAGCCCCGGGCCGTGCCACACAGTGCCCGCACGGTCGACGACGGCCGACGCGCAGGGCCCAGATCGACGGGAGCGTCGGGACCCGACGACCACGGCGACCACTCCCCGCTCCACGCGGGGGTGGAGTGCGGGTGATGGTCCGTCAAGAAGCGTTGCCGGTAGGGCCCCCTGGTGTGGATTCCTCACTCGGGGAGCCTCGCAGAGGGAGTGGAAGCATGCCCCCTGGCTCGACAGGATCGCGGCGAAGACGGGCGCGCTCCCGGGCCCCGAGCTGGAGGTGTACGTCCAGAGCCGCTCGGTGAACCGGAAGCTCGAGCCCAGGACGCGTCTGCTCATCCCGCTCTGACCGCCGGGCCGGGGCGGGGCGGTGCAGGGCCGGACCCGGCCGGGCCGGGAAGCGGAGGGAAGCCGACACGCCGTCCCTCGCACCCCCGGCCGGGTGAATCCGGGTCGACCGGAAGGGCCCACCGCCGTCCGCGCCAGTGACCGGCGCAGAGGGGGATCGTTTGCTCGGACGGAGCCGGACCGCCCGGCCCGCGCGCCGGCGGCCTTCGCCGACGCGTCCACCGCCCCCTTCCGCTTCCGGAAGGGCCAGGGCCGAGGAGGCCGCCATGTCCCACGCGTCCGAGCCAGAGCACCCCGGACAGACCGGACAGGCAGCAGAGCACCCGGCACACCGGGAGTCCGAGTCCGCGGCCGCCGCCCCGAGCGGCGGCGCACCGAAGGGGCTCCTGCAGCAGATGGAAGAGCTGATGGCGGCGCTGAACGCCGACCTCTCCGATCTGGACGCCGATCTCCAGTCGTCCGTGGGCCGCTCCGCCGCCACCGTCGCGGCGTCGGGCCGAGCCCCCGAGAGCGAGCACCCCTTCGGCGCTCGCTGAGCGCACCCCCGCCGCTCACGCGGGTCCCGCCGCCTCGCACGGCGGGACCCCACCCGGCGCCCCGGGCCCCGCGCCCCGCGCCCCGCGATGGAGGCGCGACCCCGGACCCCCGGGCCCGCTCAGACCACGCCCGAGGCGGAACCCCGCTCGCGCACCGTCATCCGGCGCAGGATCGCCCGTACGCGGTCGCTCGACTCGTCCGCCGCGTCGATGGACTCTATGCACTGCCAGTACAGGCCCTCGTCGTCGGTGCCACAGGCCACGCCGACCAGGGCTATGCCCACTTCGCCCAATAACGCCTGGAGCCCGAGCAGGCACTGGCGGACATCCGCCACCTCGGTCAACTGCGCCGCCCGCGGCGGGTAGTCGGGCACGCGGCCCTCGCCGAGCACCGCGGCCCGGTCGATGACCCCGCAGCCTCTCGTGCCCGCCTCGCCCAGCCCTCGTGCCTCCGCTCTCAGCTCCGGCGGCCCCGAGACCGCCAGCCATCCCCCTATCCCCTGCGCGAGCGCCTGGGCCTGCCAGGCCTCGCCCACGATGTCCATGGCCGCCCCGCTCTGTGCCAGAGCATGTCGGCCGGCTGCGATCAGCCGTACCGCGTCCATATGCCGTCCCCCGTCCGCACGACACCCCACTGTTCTCTCACCACTACCCAGCGTGAGGGCAACGGGCCAGTAAAGCCAGGGGTATTCGGAAATCTGTGGACACAAACATGGTTGTGGACAGCGCCATCACTCCGAAGAGTGACATTTTGGTGCCGGAGCGCTCTTCACAGGAAAACGAAGTTCATTCCTGTCGATCTTCGCGGCCAGCGCATCGAGCGCATCCACCCCGAGAACCTCACAGAACTGCAGCAGATACGCCAGTACGTCCGCGACCTCATCGGCCACGCGGTGCGCGGTGTCCGGCGCCTCCATGACCCGCTCCGACTGTTCGGGCGTCAGCCACTGGAAGATCTCGACCAGTTCGGACGCCTCCACGCTCAGCGCCACCGCCAGGTTCTTGGGCGTGTGGTACGGCTGCCAGTCGCGCGCCGCCGCGAAGGCCGCCAGCCGCCGCTGCAGCAGGACCAGCCGCTCGTCCGGCGCGGAGGCCGGGGCGGAATCCGGGGCGGAATCCGGCGCCTGTGAGGGGTTCTCGTTCATGGGGTCAGGTGTACCACCGACACCCCCGGCAGTTCACGGGCGTTCTCCCCGCCCTCCTCACCCACCGCGGCCACCAGCCGGATGTGCCCGCGGCCGCACGAGAGCCGGGCCAGGCGCAGCAGTTCGGCGCGCTGCGTCCGGTCCAGGCCGCGGTCGAAGCCGTCAGCGAGGACGGTCAGCGCCTGCTGCGCGGGCAGCAGTTCGGCGGTCTGGTCGACGGCCAGTACCCCCGGCCCGGTCAGCAGGACCAGCGCCAGCGCCAGGAAGCGCAGCTCCCCCGCGCCGAGCCGCCCCAGCTCCGTCGCCGGGAGCACGCCCCGGTCCAGCTCGGCCAGTACCCGGCCGTCGGCCGCGGACCGCTCCCGCAGCGCGTCGACCGGGCCCGCGCAGCCGGACCGGGCCGCCTCGACGAGCAGCGCGTGCCGGGTGCCGCACTCCTGCCGGGTCCGCCGCAGTACGTCGGCCAGGTTTCCGCAGTCGCCGCGCAGGCGTCCCGAGCCGGGCAGCACCGGGGCGCGCATCGCGGCGGGTACGGGATCGCAGGGGAACACCGAGCGGAGCGCGACCACCACTTGTTCGGCGGCGGCCAGCACCTGGCGCTGGCCCTCCGTACTGCCGGCCACCCGCAACGGGAGCAGCGCGGTGCCGAGCCGGTCGTCGGGGAAGGGGGCCCGGGTCACGCCCGTGGAGCCGCCGGTCAGCCAGGCGGCCTGGACCGAGCGCCGCCCGGGGTCGCGCAGCGCGGTGTTCAGCAGGATCTGGTCGCCCGCGGTGAGCCGTTCGCCGACGATGCGCAGGGCCGGCTCGGCCTGCACCGCGAGGTCGAGGCGGACCGGGCCCACCGGTCCGTCGACCGTGCAGCCGATCCGGAACCCGCGGCGCCGCTCCGCGTCGGGCCGGGCCCGCTCGGGCACCAGGCCCACCGGGTCCGGGAACACCTCGCCCAGGTCGGCGCCGCAGCCGAGCCGCGCCAACGCCTCGTACCCGGCCAGGGCCTGGGACTTGCCGCTGCCGCTGGGGCCCGCGAAGAGGGTGACGGGCGCGAGGGGGAAGACCGCCCCGCGGTGCGAGGCGAAGGCGGACAGCCGCAGTTCGGTGACGGCGGGCCGCGCGTACCGGACGGGCGCGACGGCCCCCGGCCCGGGATGCGACCCGGGATGCGGCGCGGAATGCGGCGCGGGCCCGGCGCCCTGGGCGGCGTACGGCCTCGGGGCGGGGACGTGGGCAGGCAGGGGTAAAGCGGCGGCGGGGCCGCTGCGCGTGGTGTCCAACGTGGCGTCCATGCCCGGACGCTACGGGCCGGCCGGGCACCCCCGGCCCCGCTGAACCGTTCCGCCGCCGCGACCTTCCTACGATCGGGGGACGGCCGCGGCCGCGATCCCCTCCACCTCGGTTCCCACGGGTGCCAGCAGGAAGACGTTGCGGTCGACCCGGTGCATGCCGCTGCCCAGCCCGAAGACCACGCCGCTGCTGAAGTCCAGGATCCGCTTCGCCACTTCACTGTCGGCCCCCGTGAGGTCGAGCAGCACGGGGATCTGCGCGATGAGGTATTCGGCCACCTCGCGCGCGTCCGCGAAGATCTGCACCCGGATCACCACGAACCGGCGCTGCGCCGAAACGGCCGCCTCGGGGGCCGTCGGGATGGTGCGGTGGTCCACTCTGGACGGCCACTCGTTGCGACTGCGCAGGGGTACCACCTGCGCGAGCCCCTCCCACTGTTCATCGGTGACGTCGTACCTGCTCACCAGGCCGCCTTGGCCAGACGCTTCTTGTGCATCTCCCCATCCTCTCGCGTTTCACCCGTTCAGCCCAACAGCGACACGAAGCACGTAAGGTCGCCGCCATGACCCATCGCGACGAGGTTCCCGCGGTCCGTGAACCGGCGGGTCGGACGGCCCCCGTGCCCCCTTTCGTCAAGCGCGCGGACGCCTTGCGCAACCACGAGCAGATACTCGCCGCGGCGGAGCAGCTGTTCGCCGAGCACGACCCGCGCACGGTGACGATGGACCGTATCGCCAAGGCCGCCGGAGTCGGCCGGGCCACCCTCTACCGCCGCTTCCCCGACCCGCGCTCGATCGCGGTCGCGCTGCTGGACGAACACGAGCGCATCCTGCGGGGGAAGCTGGCCTTCGGACCCCCGCCGCTCGGTCCGGGCGCGCCGGCCGCGGAGCGGCTGTCCGCCTTCTACGCCGCCGCCCTCGATCTGCTGGAGCGCCATCTTCCGCTGGCGCTGGGCGCCGAGCACGGCCCGGCCCGGTTCACGGGCGCCGCCTACAGCCACTGGCGCGCGCACGTACGGACCCTGCTCGCGGACGCGGGCATGGAGGACCCGGAGAGTGGTGTCGACATCCTGCTCGCCCCGCTGGCGCCCGAGGTGTACCAGCACCAGCGGCACACCCTCGGCCTCGGCCGGGAGCGGATCGCGCGGACCCTGGACCGGCTGGCGCGCCGGGTACTCAGCGACACCGAGATGGGTTAGGTTAGGTATGCCTAACCTAACCACCTCGGGACGATGGAGAGATCCGTATGCGCATGTCCGACGACGCCGCCCGTCCGACCGACGCCGAGCGGGCACGGTCCGTCCTGGCCGCCGCGCACTCCATGAGCGTGATCACCGACGGACTGCGCACCGAGGTGTGCCACCTGGACGGCAGTGACGTGCTCGGCCGTCTGCACCTGCACCCGGCCGCACCGGCCGCCGCACACCCCCTGGCCGCGCGCTCCCCGCTGCACGACGGCCGGCCCTCGATCCGGCTGGAGTTCACCGACATCGCGCCGACGCCCGTACGCGACCGGGTCCGCGCCCGGGTCACGATCCTCGGCCATCTGCTCACCCCGTACGCCCCGTACGCCGACGGCTCGGACGGCTCCGGCACCGGCACCGGCACCGGCACGTGCGTGGAATTCGGCCAGGCGATCCTGGAGACGGACGAGGGCCGCTCGTACATCGGTCTCGCGGAGCTGGACGAGGCCTGCCCCGATCCGCTCGCCGGCTACGAATCGGGCCTGCTCACGCACTTGCTCGACGAGCACGGCGACCTGGTCACCCTGCTCCTGCGGCTCGTTCAGCCGCTGCCCGCCGGAGTGCTGCGCGCGCTGCCGCTCGCCATGGACCGGTACGGGATCACCCTGCGCCTCGAATTCCGCGCCGGGCACCGCGACGTACGCCTCCCCTTCCCCTCACCGCTGGACGACGTCGAGCAGTCGGGGGTCCAGATCCAGGCCCTCTTGGCCGCCGCGCGGCGGCTCTCGCACCGCAACAGCCTGCCCGCCTGAATGGCCTGATCCCTCCCCTCACTCCGGAATAGCGCCGGAGCGGGGCCCGTTGGGACGATCATGAAGGCAATCGCTTATTCCGCGTACGGAACCCACGACATCCTTGAACTCATCGACGCTCCGGAGCCCAAGGTGGGCCCCGACGAGGTACTCGTCCGCGTGAAGGCCGCCGGGGTCAACCCGGTCGACTGGAAGCTCGCCGCCGGATACCTCGACCCGATCCTCGAAGTCCGCTATCCGGTCATACCCGGCTGGGACGTCGCCGGTGTCGTGGAGGCCGTCGGCGAGGACACCTTCGACTACGCCGTGGGCGACGAGGTGTACGGCTACGTCCGCAAGGAATGGGTGCAGCTCGGCACGTACGCCGAACTGGTCTCCGCCCCCGTGCGCACCCTCGCCCGCAAGCCCCGGGAGCTGACCTTCGAGCAGGCCGCGGGCATTCCGCTG
The DNA here is from genome assembly GCF_040296485.1 of Streptomyces sp. NPDC002138. NCBI lineage: Bacteria > Bacillati > Actinomycetota > Actinomycetes > Kitasatosporales > Streptomycetaceae > Streptomyces > Streptomyces sp. NPDC002138. The sequence goes on from NZ_JBEOXE010000048.1 coordinate 55,414, forward strand.
GCCGGGCTCACCGCCTACCAGTCGCTGAAGCGGGTGAACGTCACCGCGGGCGAGACCGTGGTCATCCACGCGGCGGCGGGCGGCACCGGATCGCTCGGCGTCCAGATCGCCGTGGCCCTCGGCGCCCGGGTCATCGGCACGGCCGGGGAGCACAACCACGACTACCTGCGCTCGCTCGGCGCCGAGCCCGTGCTGTACGGCGACGGGCTGGCCGACCGGATCCGCGCGCTGGCGCCCGAGGGCATCGACGCGGGCCTCGACTTCTTCGGGGACGGGGCCGTCGAGCTGCTCCAGGGGCTGGTCAAGCAGCGGGACCGGGTGGTCTCCATCGCCGACTACGAGGCCGCGGCCAAGGGCGCCCACCAGCTGTGGGTGCGTCCCGACACCGCCGATCTGACCGCGCTGGCCGAGCTGGCGGACAGCGGCAGGCTCGTGGTGAACGTCGAGCACGTCCTGCCGCTCGCCGAGGCCACGAAGGCCTGGGAGCTCAGCGCGACCGGCCGCACCCGCGGAAAGATCGTGCTGAGCGTCTGATTCCCCGTACGCGCGAAGGACGGGCGGGTGGGTGCCGGGCCGGCACCCACCCGCCCGTCCAGCTGTGGGTCAGACCGCCTCCACCGCGGCGGCGTAGCGGCTCGCCGGGCGCGCCAGGCCGTAGTTCTCGCGGAGGGTCCGTCCGGTGTACTCCGTGCGGAAGAGGCCGCGCTTCTGCAGGATCGGCACCACGTGGTCGACGAAGTCGGTGAGCCCGGTGGGCAGTACGGGCGCCATGATGTTGAAGCCGTCGGCCGCGCCCTGGGTGAACCAGACCTCCAGCTGGTCGGCGATCTGCTCCGGGGCCCCCGCGAAGACGCGGTGGCCGCGGCCCGCGCCGAGCCGGGCGATCAGCTCGCGCAGGGTCAGGCCGTCGCGGCGGGCGAGTTCGGCGACGAGCGTGAACCGGCTCTTGTTGCCGTTGATGTCGCGCTCTTCGGGCAGCTCGGGCAGCGGCCCGTCGAGCGGGTGGCCGCTCAGGTCGGTGCCGAGCATGCCGGAGAGCTGGGCCAGACCGTACTCCGGCACCTGGAGGTCGGTGAGCTGCTGTTCGAGGGCCTTGGCCTCGGCCTCGGTGGAGCCGATGACCGGGGCGATGCCCGGGAGCACGAGCAGGTCGGACTCGGTGCGCCCGTACCGGGCGAGGCGGGACTTGAGGTCCTTGTAGAAGGTCTGGCCGTCGGCGAGGGTCTGCTGCGCGGTGAAGACGGCCTCGGCGTACTGCGCGGCGAACTCCTTGCCGTCCTCGGAGGAACCGGCCTGGACGAGGAGCGGGTGGCCCTGGGGGGAACGGGGGACGTTGAGCGGTCCGGCGACGCCGAAGTACTCGCCCCGGTGGGCTGCGGGGTGGAGCTTGTCGGTGTCGGCGTAGATGCCGCGCTCCTTGTCCAGGACGATCGCGTCGTCGTCCCAGCTGTCCCAGAGCTTGGTGGCCACGTCGAGGAACTCGCGGGCCCGGTCGTAGCGCAGGCGGTGTTCCAGGTGCTCGTCCTGGTTGAAGTTGCGGGCCTCGTCGACAGTGCCGGAGGTGACGATGTTCCATCCGGCGCGGCCGTTGCTGATGTGGTCGAGGGAGGCGAACTTGCGGGCGGTGTGGAAGGGCTCGTTGAAGGTGGTGGACACGGTCGCAATCAGGCCGATGTGCTCGGTGACGGCGGCGATGGCGGAGAGCAGGGTCAGCGGCTCGAAGCCGCCGAGGGCGTTGTAGCGGGCCTTGCCCCACAGGGCGAGGCCGTCGGCGAAGAAGATCGAGTCGAGCCGCCCGCGCTCGGCGGTCCTGGCCAGCTCCTGGAAGTAACGCAGATCGGTGACCCGCTCGGGGCTGCTGTCGGGGTGGCGCCAGGCGGCGTCGTGGTGGCCCGCGTTCATCAGGAAGGCGTTGAGGTGGAGGGTACGGCCGGGGTCGGTGCTCATGACGGGGTCCTCAAGGAGTAGGGAGGGAACGCGCCCGGGGGCGGAAGGGGGCCGCGGCGGTCACCCGGCGGCCGGTACGCGCCACAGGCTCAGGCGGCGTTCGATCGAGACGAGGATCTGGTTGAAGGCCACGCCGATCGCGGAGATGGTGATGATCCCGGCGTACATCTGGGGGATCGCGAAGTTGAACTGCGAGGCGTTGATCAGGTAGCCGAGGCCCGCCTTCGCGCCGATCATCTCGGCGGCGACGAGGACGAGGATGGAGACCGCTCCGGCGAGCCGGATGCCGGTGAAGATGGTGGGCACGGAGGCCGGCAGGATCACCTTCTGGAACAGCCGCGGGGTGGAGAGGTTCATCGAGCGGGCGAGCCGGACGAGCGTGGGGTCGGCGCCGCGGACGGCGCTGATGGTGTTCAGCAGGACGGGCCAGACGCAGGCGTAGACGACCATCGAGATCTTCGAGGTCTCGCCGATGCCGAGCAGCAGGACGAAGACGGGCAGCAGCGCGAGGGCGGCGGTGTTGCGGAACACCTCCAGCAGCGGGCCGAGCAGTTCGGCGACCGGCTGGTACCAGCCGATGAGCAGGCCGAGCGGTACGGCGACCGCGACCGCGATCCCGAAGCCGCCGAAGGAGCGGACCAGGCTGGCCCAGGTGTGCTCGCCGAGCTGCCCGTCGGCGAGCAGCTCCCACCAGGCGACGGCGACCTCGCTGAACGGGGGCAGGAAGGTCCGGTCCACCAGTCCGAGGCGGGGTGCGGTCTCCCATACGAGGAGCAGCGCGATCAGGGCCGCGGAGCGGAGCGCGGCGCCGCGGACCCAGCGCCCGGCCCGGCCGCGCTTCGCTGCCGCGAGCGGGCCCGGGGGTGCGGGTACCGGCTGGGTGCCTCGGCGACCGAGGGCAGCGGGGGGTAGGGGTTCTCGTTGGCGGAGAGCAGGTGCACGGGAGGGTCCTTTCGAGGAAGGGGCGGAGGAGATGA
>NZ_JBEOXE010000049.1:0-54470 GCF_040296485.1 Streptomyces sp. NPDC002138
CCCAGACCCCGCGCCTCAAACGCCGGCGAGGCTGGGGTGGGCCACCGCGCCTCAAACGCTGGCGGGGCTGGGGTGGGCGACGTACTGAGTGGGCGGCACAGCCGGCGGCACAGGAGCCCGATTCGTGCCCCGGAAGCCCAAGTCCCGGGCGTCGCCGGGTAGCCGCCAAGCCGGGCGGCGGATCGGAAGTCGCCGGGAGGGGGCGTCAGCCAGGGGCACAACAGCCCGAGCTCCCGCCCCCGGAGCCAGGGGCACCGCAGTCAGAACCCCGCCCCCGGAGCCAGCGGCAGCCGGCGGCGGGTGCGGCAACCCCCGTCACCCGTAAGCGGTACCGGGCCCCGCGCCGCGGCTTCGGATGCGGCATGGTGGGGGGATGCAGTTGCGCCGGGCCGTGCCCCTGTCCCTCGTCGTGCTTCTCGCGGGCACCGGATGCGCCTCGGTCGGCGACGCCTCACCGGACCCCGGCCCCCCGCGGCCCGCCCCCGCGCCCGCCACGGCACCCGCCTCGGCGCCCGCCGAAGATCCCGTCCTGCCGCTCGGCAGGGTCGCCGGTCCCTCGGGTCCGGCGATCGTGGAGCCGGACCCCGCCCCGACCCCGCGGCACTCCCCCGGCGAACGCGCCATGCAACCGTCGGCCCCCCGGCGGACCACCCCCCGCAAGCCCGCCCCCGCCCACCCGCGCCGGTACGTCGCCCCCGCACCCGCGCGCCTGCCCGGCCAGGCGGAGATGGACGAGCTGTGCGCGGCGGCCGAGGGCTCCGTCCCGCCCAGCGTCCTGGACCTGTGCGTGGGCCGGTACGGCGGCTGACCCGCCGGGCACGCACACTCTTCGCGCGACAATGACTTGACCCTCCCCCTGTGTGAGGCCCTGCACTGGAAGGCGTCATGTTCACCATCGGAGACTTCGCCAAACACGGCCGGGTGTCGGTCCGCATGCTGCGTCACTACGACGCCATCGGACTGCTGCGCCCCGCCCGTGTCGACCCCGTCAGCGGCTACCGCCACTACGAGGCCGCTCAGCTCGCCCGGCTCAACCGGATCATCGCGCTCAAGGAACTCGGATTCAGCCTCCTGCAGGTGGGGGCGGTCCTCGACGAGCGGGTGGGCCCGGAGGAGCTGCGCGGGATGCTGCGGCTGCGCCGGGCGGAACTGGAGAGCGCCATGGCCGCCGCGGCGGCCCGGCTGGGCCGGGTCGAGACGAGGCTCCGGACCATCGAGAGCGAGGGAACCATGTCGACCGACGACATCGTCGTCAAGAGCCTGCCGCCCGTGCGGCTGGCCGAGTTGACCGGGATCGCGGCGAGTTACGCGCCGCAGGACATCGGGCCCGTCATCGGTCCGCTGTACGACGAGCTGTGCGTCCGGCTCGAGGCCGCGCGGGTGACTCCCGCCGGGCCCGGGATCGCGTACTACGAGGACGCGCCGGAGCCGGACGGCGGGGCGATCCTGGTGCACGCGGGCCTGCCGGTGGCGGCTTCGGTCCGCGCCGAGGACCTGGCCGCGGCGGCGGGCGGCGGGTCGGGCGCCCAGGTGCGGATCGTCGTGCTCCCGGCGGTGGAGCGCGCGGCCACCGTGGTGCACCGGGGCGCGATGGACGACGTACTGCCCACCTCGCAGGCCCTGGCCCGCTGGATCGACGCCGAGGGCCTGCGGTCGGCCGGGTACGCGCGCGAGCTGGCGCTCGCGTGCCCGCCCGACCGGGCGGAGTGGGTCACCGAGCTGCAGGAACCGATCGCCGGGGACCCCTCCGACGCGTCGCCCGGGCGGCCGTAGGCTGCGGGGATGCGGCGCGTTCTGGTGGTCGGGATCAGCGGGGCCGGCAAGTCGACCCTGGCGGCGGCGCTGAGCCGGCGGCTCGGTCTGCCGCACCACGAGATGGACGCGCTGCACTTCACCGGACCGGGGTGGGCCGTGAACGAGAGCTTCGTGCGGGACACGGCCCGCCTCGCCGCGCAGGACCGGTGGATCTTCGACTCGCTCGGCTACCCCGCCGTCCGGGACCTGCTGTGGGAGCGGGCCGACACCGTCGTCTGGCTGGACCATCCGCGCCGCGTGATCATGTGGCGGGTGCTGCGGCGCTCGCTGCGCAGGACCGTGCACCGCGAACGGATCTTCGGCGGGAACGTCGAGCGCTGGCGCGACTGGCTGCGTGCCGACCATCCCGCCTGGTGGGCCTGGTCGCAGTACTCCGCCCGGCGCGCCGAGATCGCCCGCCGCGCGGCCGACCCCCGCTTCGCCCCGCTGCGGGTGGTCCGCCTGCGCGGCCGGACCGAGGCGACGGCCTGGCTGCGTGACCAGGACGGCACCGGACACGGCCCCGTCCGGCGGTGACCCCCTGGGCGCAGGCTCCTCCTGGTCTCAGGCTCCTCCCCCCTGATCATCCTTCGCGGGGGGCCGGTTCCGTCCGCGAGCGCCACGGCTTGTGCGTCCGCGGCACGGCGTGCAGACGGCGCAGGGCGGTACGGGCGTGGTGGCCGCGGCGGCGCCACTCGGCGCGCGGGATCCCGGCGCGCTGACCGCCGCCGGTGATCAGGGCGTTCACCGGGGCGTGCGGGTCGGCGGCCATCCCCTTGGCCACCAGTACGCCGACGACCAGGGGGAGCAGGGCCACGGCGAGGGCGGCCCCGGCGGTGGTGACGTTCCGCAGGCTCGGGTGGCGGGGGCGGGTGGCGGCGTCGGATGTCATGCCCCCATTCGACCAGCGACGGCCGCGCGGGGAATCGGGCGGCGTACTCAGCTCGTTGGGGGTGTGGTACTCAGACGGCGCGAGCCGGGAGGGGCGGCACGGCATGGTCCATGGGCATGAGCATGAGGGTGCGGTGAGCGGCGGCGGGTTCGAGCCCGCGACGGGTGACGGGCCACCGCCCGCGGGCGGACCGGCGCAGGTGCGGGCCCGGGCGGCGGAGGTCCGTACGGCGTACGAGGGCCTGCTCGCCATGCGCCGGATCCTGGGCGGCGGCTCCGCGGCCGCCGAGGGTCCGCAGGCGCTCCCCGCGCCCTGGGAGCGGCAGCGGATGCCGCGCGCGGTGGCGCTCGTACTGGAGGCGGCGGGCTTCCCGGCGTCGGCGCTGGACGGGGCGGGCGGGCGCGCGGCCACCGGCTACCGGGTGCGGGCCGGGGAGGGTCCGGAGCGGGTCGAGGTGACCTGGGTGGGTCCGCCGGGCGGCGGGGCCGCCGGGGAGGAAGAGGAGCGCCTGACGGCGTGCGCCGAGGTGCTCGGGCGCCACGGCTGGGAGTGCCTGCTCTACCGGGGGCCGCGCCGCCGACGTTTCCTGGAGGTGGAGCCCCGGCGGTAGTGCCGTGTCCGGAAAGGTGTGCCGGGGCGCGGTGTCCGGTGCGGTGCATCTCAAGGCGGAGGGCCACGGCTCGTACTGGACGTACTCGCGTGGTCCGACAACGCGGAGAGGTGCCGTGCCGGGCGCCGCGAGCCGGTGAACCTTTCCGGCCACGGCACCGGGCGGCCGCCGCCGGTAAATCCGGTGTCGTGCGCGGCGGCCGTGGGGCACGCTCGTCGGATGAGCATGATGGAGGCCCTCGCGGCCAGGGTCGACGGCGGCGAGACGGTGGAGTTCCGGCCGCGGGGGTCCTCGATGGTCCCGCTCGTCCACGACGGGCAGCCGGTGGTGGTCGCGCCGGTGGACGCGGCCCGGATCGAGGTCGGTGACATCGTCCTCGCCCGGGTCGGGGGCGCCGTGTTCCTGCACCTGGTCACGGCGGTGGACGCGCCGCGCGGGCGGGTGCGGATCGGCAACAACCGCGGCCACGACAACGGGTGGACGGGCCGCGAGCGGGTCTACGGCATCTGCCTGGCGGTGGGTGGCGCACCGCGTCCCGGCGCCGCGGACCGGATCCGCCCGGTCCCCGGGCCGCCCGGCGGACTGCCGGCACCGCCCCGCACGCTGCCCGGTGCGATCCCGGCCCCGCGGCTGGACCTGGTGCCGCTGGACGTCACGCACGCCGAGGAGATGGTCCGGGTCCTGGCGGACCCCGCGCTGCACCGGTTCATCGGCGGCGCTCCGGCGGACCTGGACGCGCTGCGCGCCCGCTACGCCCGGCAGAGCGCGGGCTCCCCCGACCCGGCGGTCCTGTGGGGCAACTGGGTGCTGCGGCTGCGTGCCGGAGGGAGGCTGGTGGGGACCGTACAGGCCACCGTCGAGGACGGCACCGCGGAGGTGGCCTGGGTGATCGGCACGGCCTGGCAGGGCCGCGGCTTCGCGCGGGAGGCGGCGCGCGCCCTGGTGACCCGGCTGACGGAGCCCGCCCCCGCCGGGCCCACGCCACCCGGGGCGCCGGCGGACCGGGCGCCCGCACACTCCGTGACCACGGACACCGCGATCGCCGGCACCCCGGTCGCGCACACCGTGATCGCACACATCCATCCCGACCATCACGCCTCGGCCGCCGTGGCCGCCGCCTGCGGACTCGCGCCCACGTCCGGGATCCGGGACGGCGAGGTCCGCTGGCGGCTGGACGGCCCGGGCCGGGGCGCGGCTCAGCGCACGTCCGGGTAGCGCGGCAGCCGCAGGGCGTTGGCGACCACGATCGGGCGGACGCCGGGCACGAAGACCTTCTCCCACCGCGAAGGGGCGCGGGCCGCAACGGCCCGCGCCCCCTCTCACGCCCTCGGTGTCACTGCGGCCCGAAGGTCAGGGACAGCAACGGGGTCCCCTCGTTCGCCGCCGCCTCCGAGGACCACAGCCACGCCGGGTCGGCGCCGCCGTTGGTCAGCGCCAGGCTGTAGGAGCCGTTCAGGGCCGCCGCGACGGTGGCCCGGTCCAAGGCGGTCGTGGCGACGCCCGAGCCGTCCGGGATCCCGGGGAAGCCGCCGAGCGCGGGGGCGCCGAGGGCCGGGCGGTTGTTGTACGTCGTGCCCGTCTCCGTCCACGCTCCGGTGACCGGGACCACGGACACGGTGTCCGTCGTACCGGCGCCGCTCATCGTGCTCGTCTTCACGCTGAGCGTGGCCGACTTCAAGACCGTACCGGCGGGCGCCGCGGGCAGGTTGAAGCGCAGGTAGGTCTGGTAGAGCGCGCTGCCGCCCACCGCCAGCGAACCGGAGGTGCCGAAGTTACTGCCGGGCGCGCCCGCGTTGGCGTACGTGTCCTCGGCGGCCTGGACCTGGACCACCGAGTCGGCCGGGGCCGTGGCGAGCGCGAAGTGGTTCTGCACCTGCGCGGGGGTGAGCACCGTCGGGTAGACGGCGGTCTCGTCGAGCTGGCCCGCCCAGTAGTCGCTCGCGGGCCGCTCCGGCCAGCCGTTGAGGTTGTCGCCGCCCGCGTGCCAGTAGCCGGCGAAGTTCTCGTTGGTGGTGACGTTCAGGGTGCCCTGCTGAGCGCCGTCCACGTACAGGACCATGCCGCCCGCGCCCTGCGTCGCGACGACGTGGTGCCACTGGTTGTCGTTGTAGCGGGCGGACCCGCCGGTGGTGATGGTGCGGGTGGCGCCGGTGTAGACGCCGTAGACCAGGCGCCCGTCATTGGTCATGTAGAGGTGCTTGTCGTACTGACCGCTGTTGTTCGACTGGTTGCTGCCGAACCCGAAGAGCTTGCCGCCGCGCGTGGTGTTCGTCTTGAACCAGGTCTCCAGCGTGTACGTGTTCCCGACCGTCGAGCGGCGGTCGCCGTACACCTGGGTGTTCGTGCCGTTGAAGCCGATCGCCGTGCTCGCGCCGGTCACCGCGCCGGGGCTCTGGCGCAGCGCCGGGGCGTTGAGGTGGACGCCGGCGGAATTGCCGCCGTCCGAGGAGTCCGCGACGAAGGGCAGGGCGCTCTCGTCGTAGCGCCAGTACTGCGTGGCGCCGTCCGTACGCACCTGGTTGGGGTAGGCGTCGACGGTGGCCGGGACGGTCACGGAGGCCGTCGCGGAGAGGGCGCTGGTGTTGCCCGCGCCGTCGGTCGCGGTCACCCGGTAGCCGTACGTCTGGCCCGCCGTGACGGTGGTGTCGGTCCAGGACGCCTGCGGGCGCCGGAAGAACAGCGAGTCGGCGGCGACCGTGGCGATCGGGGTGGCCGAGCCGTTGCGGTAGATCTTGTAGGTGAGCGCGCTGTCGTCGAGGTCGAGGCTGGTGCGCCAGCGGACCTGCGCCTGACCCGGCTTGTAGCTCACCGCGCTCGCGACCGGGACGGTCGGTGCTCCGGTGTCGCCGGTGGAGGAGAAGCGGGTCAGGCTCTGCTGCGCCGAGCCGTTGACGGTGGTGAACTCGCCGCCGACCCAGAGGTACTGGACCCCGGCCTTGGAGCCGACGGTCATCACGCGCGGGCCGATGCCCTCGCCGATGCCGTCGTTGGTGTCGGGGGCCCAGCCCAACTTGGCAGTGCCCGAGGTGGGTTCGGCAAGCAGGTGGTGGCGCTGCCCGTCGGGGTACTCGCCGACGCTGGAGCAGTCGTGCGCGTGCGAGGCGCTGTAGAGCACGTTCTGGTAGGGCAGCACGGCCTGGGTGGCGCCGAGGCAGGTGTCGCGCCACCGCTGGTTGAAGTCGCTGAGGTTGAGCGCGATCCGGCCGTCGAACACCCCGCCGCCGGTGCCCTCGTTGCCGGTGTAGAAACCGGTGGCGTCGGCCGCGATGTCCTTGACGACCGAGTTGGTCTCGATGAAGCCGGGGTAGGCCTTGGTGAGCGAGCCGCTGTCCGCGTCGACGACGGCGAGGGCGTGGGTGTCCGTCCCGTTGACGGTGAAGAAGTCGCCGCCGATCAGTACGTTCCGCCCGTCCGGCGTCAGTTCGACCGCGCGGCCCGGTTCGTCCGCGTCGGCCGTGAAGGGCTTGAGCGTGCCGTCGGCCGTGGTGACGGCGGCGAACCGGCGCCGCGGCTGGCCCTGGACGGTCAGGAAGTCGCCGCCCGCGTAGACGGTGTCGTCGGTGACCGCGAGCGCGCGGACCGTGGCCGCGAAGGACGGGTGGAACGAGGCCTTCGGGGCGCAGGTCGCCACGTCGATCGCGGCGAGGCTGGAGACCGGTGTGCCGTTGACGGCGCCGAAGTACCCGCCCGCGTACAGGGTCCGCTTGTCCGGCGACAGGACCAGCGTACGGACGGTGGCGGTGCCGCCGCCGACGGTGAAGGAGAGCGTGCAGGCGGTCGGAGCGCCGGTCGCCGCGTCGAGCGCGACGAAGTTGACCGCGGACTGCTCGGTTCCGGCGCCGCCTTCGGGCGGGCGGACGGCCGAGAAGGTACCCCCGGCGAAGACGGTGCCGTTCGCCTCCGCGAGCGCCCAGACGACGCCGTTGGGCTGCCAGGTCGACAGGGCGTCGGCCGTGAAGGCCACGGGCGGCGTGAGCGCCGCCGCCTGTGGTACGAGGCCGAGACCGATGGCGACGCCGCCACCGGACAGGGCCAGGGCGAGAGCGCTCGCCAGGCCTTTGGATCTGCGCATGAACCCCCCAGTTCAAGGTGCGAGGTGATGGAGGTGCGGGATGGGGCGGGTGCGCGCATGGCTGGAAACAGCCGATCCGCAGCCATGCGTACGGCGCACCTTAGGGCGAATTCGCCATCCGTTCATCACACTTGACCTATCGGATTCCGAACGTGGTGCCCGCCCCCTTCGCACCGCCCCCCTCGTACGGTCCTCAGCCGCCCGCCGTGACACGGCACAGCAGCGCCGCCGCGGAGGGGCGGGACCCGGCCCGGGTGGTGAAGGCGATGCCCGCCGCGTACTCGGTCGGCAGGCACTGGCCCTTGTACCCCCCGTAGGCGAACTCGCCGCCCGGCGCGCCCGGAGGACGGTTGTCCCCCCGGTCGAACCAGACCGTGCGGCCCGCTCCCGCGAGGGCGCCCCGGCCGGGGACGCACAGGGCCGCGGAGAGCCGGTCGCCGCGCACGCTGTACCCGGTCAGGAACTGGCCGGCCGGGCACTGGAGCTTCGTGTAGCCGCTCGCCCAGTCGCCGCCCGCGGGCACGTACCGCTCGTCGCGCACCACGCTCTGGGCGCCGGTCGCGGCCCGCAGATCCGAGCCGGCGCACAGGCCCCGGCCGCCGGTGTGGCTCAGTCCGGCCAGCTGTGAGCCGTCGGGACAGACCGCCTTGCGGGCCCCGGCGTCCCAGTCCCCGGCGGTCCGGGTGACCAGGGAGGCGACCTGGTCGCGGTGGTCGGTGGTGAGCATGGACCAGCGGGTGACCGGGGCGACCGGCCCGGTCCGCCCGGCGGAGGCGGCGAGCCCGCTCCAGACCGGCGTACGCCAGTCCCCCGCGTCCAGGACCCCCGAGCGGCGGCCCCGCGCGTCGTAGCGGAGCAGGGCCCAGCTGTCGCCGCCCGGGACGCCCTGGGCGGTGGTGCTCCAGCCGACCAGCGGCCAGTACGCGAAGTCCAGGTCGGAGGCGGCGAGGGAGGAGGCCAGGCGGCCGAACCAGGTGCGCGGCGCGGCGCCGTTCTCGTCGCCGCCGATGCCGAACTCGCTGACCCAGACCGGGGCGGTGAAGTGGTTGCCCGCCTCGGCGGAGACGTAGAAGGCCTGGTCGTACAGGGCCTGTTGGAGTTCGGCGGCGCTCATGTCCTGATAGCGCGGGTCATGGGTCTCGCCGAGGCCGGTCGCGCCGCTGTGGTGCGGGCCGGTGTACCCGTAGAAGTGGGCGGAGTAGACCAGCTTGTCGGGGACCACGAGCGTGTGCGAGAGCGTCCGCACGGGGCTGAGGGTGGGGCGCCCGTGCGGCAGCCCGTCCAGCGGGACGCCGGTCCAGTTGATGCCCTCGATGACGATGAGCAGGTCGGGGTTGGCCTCCGCGAGGATCCGGTCGCCGGCCTCCTCGGCCGCCGCGTACCAGTCGTGCCCGTCCCCCAGGCCCCAGTTGGGATCGTCGAGGGTGTCGCGGCGGACCTCGTTGTAGAGGTCGGCGCCGACCACCCGCGGATTGTCCCGGTAGTGGCGGGCGAGGAACACCCAGTCGTCGGCCCACTGCTGGGTGGAACGGCCGCTGTTCCAGCGTTCGTTGCCGTCCAGACCGCAGCACCAGCGGGTGGTGTTGGTGTGGTTGTTGAGGATGACCGCGAACCCGTCCGCAGTGAGGGCCGCGACGACCGCGTCGTACACCTGGAAGGGGGTCTTCCCGCGCAGCGCCGGATTGGCGGCGACGGCGGCGTCCGGGACAGGGGCGGTGGTGCGGAGCATCTCGCCGGAGAAGGGCAGCCGGATGCTGTTGAGGCCGAGCGCGTGGAAGTCGGCGAGCAGGGCGGGCAGCGGGGTCCGGTCCAGGCCCAGCGGGATCCCGTGGGAGTCCTGGCCGGCGTGGTGGGTGGCGGGGTCGCCCTGGTCCCCGGAGCCGTTCCAGGAGCCCTGGGCGCCGTCCCAGTTGCCGGAGCGCAGCCGGAAGCGCTCGCCCTTCGCGTCCACGATGAAGCGGCCGCGGGTGGACAGGGGCGGGGTCCAGGCGGCCGCGGCGGCGCCCGGCACCGCGTCCCGTGCCGTCCCGGCCGTCCCGGCCGCGGCCGCCCACGCGGGACCGGCCGGTACGACGGCCGCGGCCAGCAGCGCGGCACAGAGCAGCGGCGCGCACCGCAGGAGGGCGTGGCGGGCCACGCGGAGGGGGCTCTGCATCAGGCACCTGCCGGTCCGGTCGTCTGTCCGATGTGAAGGAACGCGGTCAAGTTACCGGCCGGTCGCGCACAGTGGAAGTGCCGGAGAGGTGCCGGAGGGGACGCCGCTGAAAGGCTGGGAAACGGGCGGGAGAGCCGCGGGCCGGAGCGCGATCGGGCCCCCACCCTGGCGAAAGCGCCACGCCGTGGGCCCGGCCCCTCTACGGTGCCTTGCAGGGGGCTCGGCTCGGTCGGCGGAAGGCGGGGGCGGATGGACAGGGAAGAAGACATGCGGCTGGCGAGGATCACCCCGGAGATCTCGCGCCGCACCATCACGCTGCTACGGGAGCTGGCGGGCCTGGAGCCGCCGGAGCGGGTGCCGGAGGACGCGATGGTGCTGGCCGACGCGATCCTCGCCGAGCACGGCACGGACGGGCTCCGGGTCCTGGTCATGACCCTGTCGGCGTGGGCGACCGCCCAGATAGAGAACGTCGCCGAGCTGAGCCAGCGCAGTTACGAGGCGGTGCTCGACGCGATGGAACTGGCCTGTCTGGAGGCCAACGGCGACGAATGACGGACGGATGACGGGCCTGTGACCGCCGAATGTCGCCGGTGGCCGCCGAGGGGCACCCCTTTTGGCGCCGGTCGGCGACACTGGGTGGAGCGGGGGGTCCCGATCGGAGGCCGTCGTGAGCAACCCTTCCCCCATCCGGCTCGCTGCCGCCCTGTCCACCGAACACCGTGGACGGCTGATGAGCCACGCCCGCGAGGTGAATTTCCACGAGGGCGCGCGCATCTTCGACGAGGGCAACCGGGCCGAAGCCTTCTGGATCGTGCGTTCCGGCACCGTCACCCTGGAGGTCCCGGTCCCCGGCCGCCGTCCCACCCCGGTGGAGAGCCTCGGCCCCGGTGAGCTGGTCGGCTGGTCATGGTTGTTCCCGCCGTACGTCTGGCAGCTCGGCGCCGAGGCGATGACGCCGGTCCGCGCGTACGAGTTCGACGGGACGACCGTCCGGATGCTGATGGACGCCGACCCCGCCTTCGGCTCCGCCGTGGGCCACTGGGTGGGCCGGGTGCTGGCCCACCGCCTGCAACAGACCCGCACCCGGCTGCTCGACCTCTATGCCCCGCATTGAGCGTTCTGCGCCCCGCACCGAGCGCTGGTCTTCGGCCTTTTCGTATACGGGTTCTATACCGCTCCCCCCACAGGTCACAGGACCCGGCGTCGCAACAATGGGCGATCAGCCGGTCGCTTTGGGTGACGTGAAATGGGGGTGCGGGTAAGCGGTCATGCCCTGGGTGGGCAACACTCGTGTCCGTTATCCGAAGCAACCACCCAAGGGAGTGTTCGAAATGCGGTCCATCGCAAGGGGTATGGGTCTCGCTTCCGCCGCCATGGCGCTCACCGCGCTCGCGGCGCTGGCCGGTACGGGGGCGGCCGACGCCGCACCTTCCGGAACCGAGAGCCTCTACGCGCCGTCCGCGCTGGTACTCGGGGTCACGGCGGGCGACAACGCCCGTGAAGGAACGGTCCTGCGCGCCGTGACGCTCGTCTGCGCACCCCGCCCGAGCGGCACGCACCCGAACCCGGCCGCGGCGTGTAGTGAGTTACTGGCGGCCGCCGGACAGGCGGACACGATCACGGCGGGCGGGGCCGGGGCCATGTGCAGCAAGGAATGGGACCCGGTGACGGTGACGGCCGACGGGGTCTGGCAGGGCAAGCGGTTCTCCTACGACCACACCTTCGGCAACCGCTGCGCCCTGCGCAACGGCAGCGGGGCCCTGTTCGCCTTCTGAGCGTCAGCCCAGCTCGAGGCTGGTCACCCCGTAGAGAGCGGGGAGATCGGCCTCGGGAGCGGGTCCCGTGTACATCCGGGCGGCCTCGAAGGTGGGGACCAGGCCGAGTCCGGACATCAGGGCGAGGGCGGCGGGGTTGGCGTCGGGTACGTCCACGGCGACCGGCCCCGCTCCCCCGCCCGGAGCCGCGGGCACCGTCGCCGCCAGCCGCCCGATCAGGGCGGCGGCGACGGCCGGGCCGGCGGCGTACAGCGGACCGATCCGGGCGGCCGCGCTGCACGGCCGGATCACGCCGAGGCCCTCGATCCGCCCGTCGCGGACGGCGGCCAGGGCGGTGCGGCCGGGCAGCCCGGTCCAGGCGGCGAGGAAGGAGTCGCGCGGTTCCGGGAAGAACCGCCGGTCGTAGGCGGCCAGTTCGGCGAAGGGCAGGGAGCGGGCGTCGATCACCTCGATGCCGGACCCGCCGCTCTCGACGGCGGCGCTCAGCCCGTCCACGGCGGGCACGCCCTCGTGGCGGACGTTGTTCCAGGCGGAACGGAAACCGGACTTGCGGTAGTTGTCCTGCTGGGCGACGACCCCGTCGAGGCCGACGAGGCGCCCGTCGAGCCGGTGCATGGCGGCGTTCCAGAGCTGGATCCCGTACCCCCGCCCGCGCACGGCGGGGCGGGCGATGTAGAACCCGATGAAACCGAAGCCCGAGCCGTAGCGGACCGCGGAGACACAGGCCACGGGCTCCCCCTCGAGCCGCCCCATCAGGAAACCGCGCGGATCGGCCACGGCGAACGCCAGCCGGTCGGAGTCGCCCGGGTTCCATCCCTCGTCGTCGGCCCAGGCCCGGAACAGTTCCATGTCGGCGGCGCTCGCGCCGCCGATCTCGAATGCCGTCATGTCCGGTGTTGTACCAGAGACATGACCCGTGCCGGTACGGGGCGTGGGCGCGGCGGAGCCGGGTGGCGCGGGCGCACGGCGGACGCGACGGCCGGCTGTCAGTGGCCGCCGCGGGGCTGCCAACAGCCGCCCTCCAGGTAGGGGCCGTGGGTCTCGATCCGCACCGGGGCGTGCAGCTGGCCGCCGACGCAGGGACCGCCGTCGTACACATGCATCTCGAACCAGAGCCTGCCGCCGTCGGCCGAAGTGGCGGAGATCGCGCCCGGGTCCACCGTGTAGCCGAGGCCCTCCAGCGCGGTCCGCAGCTCCGCCTCGGTGCGCGGCACGGTCTTCCCCTCGCCCGTCAGGGCCTCGCGGATGCGCGTCGCGTGGGCCTCGCCCCGGCACTGGGCCATGGGTGTGTCGGGCAGCTCCCTCTTGAACCCGTTGTTCTCCGCGTACTTGTCCGCCGCCGGGTCCGTACTCGTGGCGCCCGGCACCGGGGGGAGCGTGGTGGCCCGGCCGGCGCACTGGGCGACGATCTCCGGGAACCGCGCGTCGTGCCGGGCGGCGGCATCCCGGGCGCGGGCGGCCCAGTCCACGGACGGGTACGCCGACGGGCTCGGGGCGGCTCCGTCGCCCGTGGTCGACGTGGTTCCGCAGGCGGTCAGCGCGAGCAGACCGGCGGCGAACAGGACGGCGGCGGGAGTTCGGCGGGATGTCAAGGCGTCTCCATGGTCCCTGGCTGACGGTCCCCGGCGGCCGGGGCGGAAACGGTCAGTATGGCCATCTCGCCCCGCGGGCGCCTGAGTAGGAGTACTCAGGCGGGGCCGATGTCAGTGGCCCCGGTTATAACGGGAACGGAAGATCTGACCGTCCGTCCGGGAGAATGCCATGACCGCCGTGCACTGGAAGCTCGTCGTCGACTGCGCCGATCCGTTGCGCCTCGCGCACTTCTGGTCCGCCGCGCTGGGGTACGAGCGCGAGGACCACTCCGACCTGATCGAAAGACTGATCGGCTTCGGCGCGGTCACCGACGCCGACTGGAGGGTCGCGGACGGCCGCAAGGTGTGGCGGCACGCGGCGGCCGTGCGCCACCCCGAGGACCCGGTCGATCCGGCGACCGGTGTCGGGCTGGGGCGGCGGGTGCTGTTCAACGCCGTACCGGAGCCCAGGCAGGGCAAGAACCGGCTGCACATCGACCTGCACTTCGGGCCGGAGCGGCGGGTCGCGGAGAGCGAGCGGCTGACCGCTCTCGGCGCCGCGGTGCTCCGGGAGGTGACGGAGCACGGCAGCTCGCATGTGGTGATGGCGGATCCCGAGGGCAACGAGTTCTGCGTGCAGTGACCGCGCCGGAGCGCCCGGCCGCCGGGTCGGCCGGTCGCCGGCTCCCCCGGCGCGCCGCTTAATGCGTCGCCCCCGCGACCGGTGGCTGCGTAGGGTCGGGGCATGGGGAAACCGCTTGTCGTCGTGTTCAGTGGGGCCGGGATGTCCACCGATTCCGGGATTCCGGACTACCGGGGGCCGCAGGGGCTGTGGCGCCGGGAGCCCGACGCCGAGAAGTTGGTGACCTACGCGTACTACATGGCGGATCCGGAGATCCGGCGGCGGTCCTGGCTGATGCGGGCCGAGATCGCCGCGCTGGAGCCGCGGCCGAACGCCGCGCATCTGGCCGTGGCCGCCCTGGAGCGCGGCGGCACCCCGGTCCGGGTCGTCACGCAGAACGTCGACGGGCTGCACCAGCTCGCGGGGATGCCCGACCGCAAGGTCTTCGAGCTGCACGGCACCGCCCGGGCCGTGGTCTGCACCCGGTGCCACGTCCGGTCCCCGATGGCGGAGACCCTCGGCCGGGTCGCCGCCGGTGAGCCCGATCCGGCCTGCCTGACCTGCGGCGGGATCCTCAAGGCGGGGACGGTGATGTTCGGCGAGCGGCTCGATCCCGAGGTGTTGGCACAGGCCATGACGGTGGCCAAGGGCTGTCAGGTCTTCATCGCGGTCGGGTCCACGCTCCAGGTGCAGCCCGCCGCCTCGCTGGCCGGGATCGCCGCCGAGCACGGAGCCCGGCTGATCATCGTGAACGCCGAGGAGACCCCGTACGATCCGCTCGCCGACGAGCTGATCCGCGAGCCGATCGGGAGCGCGCTGCCCGAGCTCCTCGACCGGCTCCAGGACGTCGGGGTGTAGCCCCCCGCCGGGGTGCGGCTGCCCGGCACCGGGGTCAGCCGCCCGCGTACGCCTTCTTCACCGCGGCCAGGTCGATCTTCTTCATGGTGTAGACGGCGGCGCTGGCCCGGGCGGCCTTCTCCGGGTCGGGGTCGCTGATCAGGTCGATCACCTCGGCCGGGACGACCTGCCAGGACAGTCCGAAGCGGTCCTTGAGCCAGCCGCAGGCCGACGGCTCGCCGCCGTCGGCGGTCAGCGCCTCCCAGTAGTGGTCCACCTCGGCCTGGTCGGCGCAGTGGATCTGGAAGGAGACGGCCTCGCTGAAGGTGAACAGGGGGCCGCCGTTGAGGGCGACGAACTTCTGCCCGTTGATCTCGAACTCGACGACCATCACGGACCCGGCCTGGCCCGGACCCGCGTCGGTGTAGTGGCCGATGCGGCCTCGCTTACCGTCCTTGAAGACGGAGAGGTAGAAGTCGGCGGCCGCTTCCGCGTTGTCGTCGAACCACAGGCACGTGGTGAAACCGTTGCTGATCATGACTGCCTCCAGCGGGTGTGGGCTGTTGTCCACCCATACAGACCGGTCCCGGGCCCGATTCTCATCGGTGGGCCCGGGACCAGTCCGTGAAGCACCCGTTCGGGCTACATCTCGAGCATGCGGTCGACGACGCGCGCCGTGGCCCGGCCGTCGTCGAGGTCGCAGAACTCCGCGCGGAAGGCCGCACGCCGCTCGGCGTACTCCTCGCCCACCGCGTCCGCGTTCCGCACCGCCGCGATCAGGCTCGCCGCATCGTGCAGCAGCGGACCGGGGGCCTTGGTCTCGAGGTCGATGGTGAGGCCGCGCAGGGTGCCGTGGTAGTGCGCCAGGTCGTACGTGAACAGCAGGATCGGGCGGTCGGTGAGCGCGAAGTCGCACATCGCGGACGAGTAGTCCGAGATCAGTACGTCGGCCACCAGCAGCAGGTCCGTGGCGTCGGGCCAGCGGGACACGTCCAGGACGAAGCCGTCGCGGACCGCGTCCCGGACCTGCTCGGTCACCCGGTAGTGGCCGCGGACCAGGAGCACGTGGTCCTCGCCCAGCTCGCGCCGGGCCTCGTCCAGGTCGATGCGCAGGTCGAGCTTGTAGCCGCCGCTCCAGCCCTCGTTGTTCTCGCGCCAGGTCGGCATGTACAGCACGACCTTCTTGCCCTCGGGCAGGCCGAGGCGGCGGCGGATCGTGGCGATCCGGTCGGCGTCGGGGCGCACCAGCGCGTCCGTGCGGGGGCTGCCGACCTCCATGACCTCGCCCTTGAAGCCGAGAGCGCGCTTCAGGATGGGCGTGGCGAAGCTGCTCGGGGAAGCGAGCAGGGACCACTGGGCGCTGTCGTGCGCCAGCGACTCGAGCACCTCGGGGTTCGAGTAGTAGTCGTGGATGAAGTCATGGCCGATCTGCTTGAGCGGCGTGCCGTGCCAGGTCTGTACGACGACCTGGCCCTCGCGGCGGAAGAACGACGAGGGGACGCTGTCGTTGACGACGTAGTAGCGGGCGCGGGCCAGCACGTCCCATGATTCCAGGCTGCTGTACTGCACGGCGCGGGCGGTCGGCGGGACCTCGGCGCGGCCGTCGCGGACCAGCCAGATGTGCTCCAGCTTCTCGCCCCGGCGCAGCAGTTCCTCGTGGATGGCGCGCGGCGAGTCGCCGGCGCCGTTCCCCTGGAAGGTGTCGTAGACGACGATGTCCTTGAGCGGCGCCCGGCGCTGCGCCGGGTAGGTCTCGTCGCGTGCGATGCGCTGGGCGTACCGGGAGCGGTCGTGCGGGGTCAGCAGCGGGTCGGTGACGAGCGCCATACGGTCGAAGAAGCGCGCCTCCACCCGCATCCGGCGGCCGTCCACGGTGAAGGCGGCGGGGCCGCTGCCGAGGGCGGGGGCGATCAGCTGGACCGGGGCGCCGCGGTCGACTCCGAGCAGGCTCGCGGTGACGCCGCCCTGGCTGACCGGGCGCAGTGTCGGCCACCAACGGCCGTGCGGCAGCGAGGTCTTCCCGGCGAAGTGCTCGGGCAGCATCGGGGTGAAGGAGGCCTCGAAGCGGCCGTCCGCGACGGTGACGGGGTAACTGAACTCCTCGCCGTGCCAGTTGTGCAGGACCAGTTCGTACGGCTCGTCGGCGCTGTCGGCGGGCGGCTGGAAGATGCCGCGCAGGGTCAGCGTTCCGCCCTCCGTGGTGACCTTCTCCACCAGCGGGGGCGAGGGCTGCAGGGAGAAGCACAGGCGCCCGACGGCGGTGCGCTTGACGAACACGGAGCGGCCGGTGCCGTCGCCGGGGACGGGCAGGACCAGGCCGGTGAATCCGCCGCGTTCGTCGTGCGCGAGGTCGACGGCGGTGCCGTCGGCCCGGGTCACGGACAGGTTCCACGGCTCGGGGAGCCATTCGCCCGGGGCGGGCACGGCGTCCGGCACGGCGGCCAGGTCGGCGATGGGCACGCGCACGGTGAAGGCGGTGCGGCCGCCGTGGGCGCCCGCGGTCGTCTCCAGCGGCAGGGTCAGGACGGTGCCGCTGTTCTGGTGCTCGGCGCGCAGCGCGGCTCCGGCACCGAAGTCCGCGGCGAGTTCACCGCTGAGTTCGAAGCCGCTGCCGTCGGCGTCCGCGCGGACGTCCAGGACCCGGGCCCGTACGACCTCGACCGTGACGGTGAGCGCGCCGGAGACGGTGGGGACGATCCGGACGTCGGGGGTCACCCAGTGGGCGGGCGGGGTCAGGCCGCTGTCGTGGTCGCCGCCCTTGAGGCGGGCGCGGTGCAGACCGCCGGCGCCGGTGACGGCGACCGAGGTGGTCCAGGTGCCGTCGCGCCACTTGCCGCCCTGCTGGAAGACGGAGGGGTCGACGACCGCGGTGAATCCGGCCCAGTCGGCGTGCCGCAGCGCGAGGTGCGCGGCGTTCACGGTGGCCATGGGGGCCGCGACGGTACGGGTGTTGACGACCGTACGGCGGCGCTTGCCCTTCTCCCGGAAGATCAGCATCTTGCGGGAGCCCAGGCGGCTCTCGGCTCCGAGGTGTCCGGGCAGGGCGTAGCCGCGCAGCAGCAGCTTGCCACCGCTCCACGCCGCCTGCTCGAGCCGGCTGACGACGCGGCGTTCGCGCGGGCCGAGGGTGAGCACCTTGGCGGGGACGGGCGGGCGGCCCTGCAGGAAGGGGTAGTCGGCCTGCGGCCGGGCGAGGCCCTTGACGGGGACGCTGTACGAGAAGTCGCCCTGGTGCTTGAGGAGGGCGATGAAGTCCTCGACACGCCCCTCGCGGGCGAGGTAGGCCTTGAGCCGGTCGGCGACGGTGAGGTCCGTCCAGGGCCCGCTGCCGATCTCGCGGACCAGGGCGCCGACGTCACGGACGAACGCGTCGCGGAAGTCCTGGCCGCCCTCGGGTACGTACTTGTAGATGAGCGGGAGTTCCTCGCTCAGCACGTTGTGGTCGTAGTCGCGCAGGTAGCGCTCGTACTTGGCGCCGCTCTTCGCCTTGAGGGCGTCGCGCACCAGGCGCACCGAGGTGACGCGGTCGGTGAGCGAGACCGGGTCGGTGGAGCGCTGGGTGATCGAGCGCTCGCCCGTCTCGCGGACGCGCCAGTGGTACACGACGTCGCTCAGGACGTCGACGCTGGTGGCGAAGTAGTGCGCGGGGATGCTGACCGGGGCGTCCTCGTAGAGGATGCCTTCCGGGTACTGGAAGCCGTGCTCGTCCCAGAAGGTGCGCCGGTAGACCTTGTTCCAGGCGGTCCGGTCGGTGACCAGGGGGGCGAATTTCGAGATGTGCGTCTTCAGCCGGGTCTTGGCGAAGGGCGCCTTGTGCCCCCAGGACTGGTTCATGCCGACGGAGCGGAAGCGCAGGACGTTGCCGCCGACGAAGTCCGAACCGGTCTCGTCGAGGGTGTCCACCATCAACTGGTACGCGTTGTCCGGCAGGGTGTCGTCACTGTCGACGAAGGCGAGGTACTCGCTGCCCTCCGACAGGTGCCGGGCACCGGTGTTGCGGGCGGCGCCGAGTCCGGCGTTCTCCTGCATGACCAGCCGGAAGCGGCTGTCCCGCGCGGCGAAGGCCTTGGCTATGACGGCACTCGTGTCCGTGGAACCGTCGTCGACCATGACGACTTCGAAGTCGCCGAATGTCTGCGCGGCGAGAGACTCCAGGCACTCGTCGAGGTAGAGCTCGACGTTGTAGACAGGGACGACGATGCTCAGGCGCGGGGGCATGGGTGACGAATTCTCCAGCGGGTCTATCAGTCAATGATCAGCTAATTACAGCATCTTACTCTGTAACGGGATTATAAACTCCACCCAATCTGGACAAATCGGTGCAGGTGGCGGGGCGAACGGCAAAGAATTCAACCGCCCGCCGCCCCACCGGTGACGTTCGTACCGTCAGACCTCGAGTTCGGCCTCGATCCGCTTCAGCTGGTGCCGGGCCATCGCGAGGTTGGACCGGTTCTTGTCCAGCGCGAGGTAGAGGAAGAGTCCCTGGGAGTTGCGGCCGCGCAGCAGCCGGATGAGGTGGTACTGCGAGCCGAGGGTGATGAGGATGTCCTCGATCTCCTCCTTGAGGCCGAGCAGCTCCATGGTGCGGACCTTGGCGCGCACCACGTCGGTGTTGCCCGCGGCGGCGACCGCGAGGTCCAGGTCCTTGCTGCCGCCGATGGTACCGAGGGCCATGCCGCTGCCGTAGTCGACCAGGGCGGCGCCGAGGGCTCCGTCGATGGTGGTGGTCTCCTTGAGGGCGGTCTCCACGTTGGCCATGGGGGTTCCTTTCCGGTGTTCCTACTGGTGAGGGAGCGATGAATGGTGCGGTGTGTGGTGATCAGGGTCACTGGGCCCGGTGGGCTCAGTGGGGTATTCCGGGGGTCTCCGGGCCGCGGCGGCCGAGGACGCCGTCGATGAGTTCGGCGATCCGCAGACTGGAGCGGCGTGCCTCCAGGTGGAGCCGGCCGACGTTGGCGCGCGGTTCGGCGATCAGGGTCAGGACCGCCGCGTCGCCCGCGGCGTAGGTGGCGACGTACCCGTGCTCGCCCCGGACGAGCAGCTCCCGGAAGTCGCCCTGTCCGGTGCAGTCGCTGAGCCGCTGGGCCACCCCGAGGGCGGCGGCGGTCAGCGCCGCCACGGATTCCGCCTCGGTGGCGGCGGTGTCCTGGGCGAGCACCAGACCGTCGGCGCTGGCGGCCAGGGCCCCGGTGAGCTGGGGGACCCGGGCCCGCAGCCGCCGCAGCTCGGCGAGGATCTCTGCTTCGGCTTCGGCGGGCACCATCGACAGTCGTCTCCGTTCGGTTTGGCGTCCCCGTTCGGCCTGCCGCCGGTCGGCGCGCGGTCGCAGCGGGAGCCTCACAGGCTTGCCTCCAGTGCGTCGCGCAACCGGCGCAGCAGGGCCACGTCCGGGGGCTGGGCCTCGGTCATCCAGGCCGGCAGCGGCTGCGCCGCGGGCGCGGGCACCGGTGCGTGCGGGGTCTCGACCAGTCCGGCCGCCGCGAGCCGGCGTATGTCGAGCAGGGTGTGGAAGGCCGGGCGGCCGAGCGCCCAGGCCAGCGCGGCGGGGGTGCGCACCCCGTCCGCCTGGCGCAGCAGGAGGCGCTGGCGGCTGGTGACCGTCTGGCCCGGCGCGGCCGCCCGCGGCACCACGGGTGAGCAGTCGAGCAGGGGGTACGGCCACACCGCGTCCAGCAGCTCGCGCCGCCGCTGGGTCTCGCGCTCGACGGCGGCGGCCGGTACGGAGCGCACGGAGCCGATCCAGTGGGTGGCCCCGCGCCGGAAGCGCGAGGGGCCGCTGCCCGGGGTGAGCGCGAAGAAGGCGGCGTCGAAGATCGCGGCGAGGTGGCAGATCTCCAGCTCGCCCCCGGCCATCCCGCCGCTGTCGACGAGGAACCGGGCGACCTGGCGGCGGGCTCCGGCCCGGTCCACGGCCTCCCGCCAGCGTTCGGGGGCGAGCCCCCCGCCGGTGGTGAGCAGGACGTCGAGACCCGGGGTGGCCGGGCTTTCCGCGTGCACGATCCGCCCGTCCTCCAGGAAGAGGGTGCCGCGGTCGCGTAAGAGGGCGCCGGTGGCCCGCTCGGCGGCGAGCCGGGTGAGCAGCGGGGAGACGGCGGCGGGGCCGGGCCGGCTGTCGGCGGCGAAGGACGCCGTGGTCATCTGAGCACCAGCCCTTCCGCCAGGTCGCGGAGTCTGAGCCGGGCGAGGGCGAGGTTGCCCTGGGACCGGTCCAGCCAGAGGTGGAGGAAGACGCTGCTGTCGAAGCTCGTCTCGACGAAGCGCAGGACGTGGTAGCCCGTGCGGGTGGTGACGATCAGGTCCTCGATGGGCGGTCCGGCCTCGTCACCGGGGTCCGGGCGGCCGTCCGCGTCCGGAGCGGCGGGGGCGAAGGACTCGTACTCGGCCGCGGCGCGGGCCAGCTCCGCGGTCTCCGCGGCGGTCGTCTCGTGGTCTCCCACGGGTGACTCCCCCGCGGTGCCGAGGGCCAGTCCACTGCTCCAGTCCACGAGCGCGGCCCCCCGCGCACCCGGCAGGGTCATGGCTTCGAGCAGGCATTCGTCGATCCCGGGCAACGCGGGTTCCCCTCCCGGCCGGTCGTGCGTGGTGCACGGTCGTGCGGCGCGACAGAGAGGAACTTACTGAAGTTCCACACTGCGGAAGGGTGTTCTGGCATTTTCGCCTGGAACATGCGCTGGATGCTTGCGCAGGGGTGGCCGGATGCCGACCAGGATCGGTCATGTACCGATCGCAGGTGGTCAGGAGGCCAGCGGCAGAGGCCGGCCGGCGGCCAGCCGGAAGGCCCCGTCCTCGTGGCGAACGTACCCCTCGTGGGTGAGGGTGCGCAGCAAGTGGTAGACGGTCGGGAGGGGGATCCCGGTGATCCTTGCCAGTCTCTTCGCCGTCGCGCCACCCTCCGCGTCCATCGCCTCCACCAGGCGCAGCGCCCGCTGGACGGATCCGATGAGGGTGGGTGTGGTGTCCTTCTGAATGTGCTGGGTGCCCATGACTAGTCCCCCTGCTCCGGTACACGGTCTGGCAAACCCATCCAAGTGGGCGACGGACCGCAAAACCAGCGGACGCGCGTAAACCTGAGCATAAGATCAACTGTGGCTGGATTCCGCCCGTCCAAATGTCGTCGCCTATCCGGCCCACCCGGCGGGCGTCAGGCCCGGGTCCAGCCGTCGAAGCGCCAGGGCGTGGTGACCGTGAGGGCGTGTCCGCTGCCGGAGACCGTGATGCACGAGTCCCGCGGGGTGCCTCGCTCGAAGCAGATGTGCAGCGAGCCGTCGGACGCGACCTCGGCGTCCGAGACGCGGCACAGGTTCAGCTCGCCGAGCGCGGCCATCTTGTGCGCGGGGAGGGTGGCGTCCGGGGAGCGGACGATGTGCTCGTCGCCCGAGGCGTCGTGACCCACCCGGATCCAGCCGAATTCGGGCTGTTCCAGCCGCCAGGAGGCGTCGATGGTGATGCGGGCCTCGACGTCCACCGCGTCGTCGTGGAAGACGAGGTAGGGCCAGGCCTGGCGTTCGCCGACCTCGTAGACGACGGTGCCGACGAGATCGGCGGCGTCGAACGCGTACCCGCCCGGCTCCGCGCCCGCCCCCGGGCGGTTCGCGCAGCGGCTGTCGAGGCACTCGGGGAGCGGGTCGACGACGGGGCCGGGGACCGGGGCGTGGCCGGTGAGCCTGCCCCACAGCGCGGGCACGGCGTGGCGCTGGACCAGGTCGACCACGTCCTCGGCGACGGCCGAAGCGCTGCTTTCGTCGGTGATCGTCCACCAGTGGTCGTGCGGGTGGCCGAGCAGCTGGCCGATCCGGGCGTGCCAGCCGACGGGGCCGACGCGGTTGGCCGACAGCCGGGTGCCGAGGGCGGGGCGCAGCCGCCGCAGGTCCTCGTGCTCCTCGTATCCGACGGCGCGGAGGTTGACGGTGAAGCGGCAGTGGTCGGGAGTGGAGCCGGCGCTGCGCTGGAAGCCGATCAGCGCGTGATCCGGGGCGGCGACCGCGAGCCGGTACTCCCGGCCTGCGCCGGTGAAGCCCGCTTCGCGCAGTGCCGGGGCTATGCGCTCGCGGAGCATCTGATGGAACAAGTCGGTCGCATTCACTCCGGCAGTCTCCCAAGCGGGACCCTCCGGGGGCAAAGCGGTTCGCCGCGCGGTCGGTCGTGCGATGCGTCACGCGGGTCGCCGCGCCCCCGCGCCCACGCAGGCGGCGGTGCCGAGCGCGATCATGACCACGTAGCCGAGGACCTCGTACCCGGAGGGGATGAGGAAGCGGGTGAAGCCCATGAAACGGATCCAGCCGAACCACTCGTGGAGCAGGCCGCTCGCGCCGCCCACGACGAGGACGAAGCCCACGAGGCCGAGCAGGCCGCCGAGCGGGGAACGGGGGGTCGAGGTCGTCATGCCCCGACGGTAGGCGGCGGAGGTGGGCCGCCGCGTCGGGCTTCCGGCGCCGCGTTCCGCGACTTTCGGGCACTGCGGGCGCCCGCGCCGTCCTCCTTTCGTATCGGCCGGGACACCGGCGGGGGCGGGCGGGGGCGGTCCAGGCCCTCCCCACCGGAGCCCTTCCCGTGTCACGCTGCCCCGATGGAGCGGATCATCGAGGAGATACGCGAGGACCTGGCCCGGCGGATCGCCGTGGCGGCGGACCGGCTGGCCGAGCGGACCCTGGCCGAGGACCCCGCGTACGCCGCTCCGCTCGGCCGCGCCGAGCTGCGCGAGCGTGCCCACCGGCAGCTGCGCCAGACCGTCGAGGGGGTGGTCCGCAGCTCCCGCGGACTGCCGGTGGACCTGACGGAGGCCCGTTCCGTGGGGGCGCTGCGGGCCGAACAGGGGCTGCCGCTGGCCGCGTTGCTCCGCAGCCACCGGCAGGCCGGGCGGCTGCTGTGGCAGACCCTCACCGAGGCGGTGACCGCGCACGACCGGGCCGCGCTGCCCCGGCTGCTGCCCGGGGCGAGCGTGCTGTGGGACGTGCTGGACCAGCAGACGGACGCCACCGCCGAGGCGTACCGGGAGGCGGAGGCCGCGCGCGGCGGCCGTGACCGGGAGCGGCGGGCGGCTCTGCTCGATTCCCTGCTCGACGGCGGGGCGCCCGAGGCGGCCGCCGCCGCGGCCGCTCAGCTCGGGCTGCCCGGCCAGGGGCGGTTCGCGGTGCTCGTGCTGGGTTCCGGCGCGGACCCCGTGGTCCCGCCGCCGGTGCCGGCCGCCGGGCCGCGCGTGCTGTGGCGGATCCGGGCGGACGGGGACGGCGCCCTGGTCGAGCTGGGCCACCATCCGCTGGAGGCGGTGCGGGAGTTACTGGCTCCCTTGGGGATACGGGCCGGGGTGAGCCCGGTGGTGGCGGTGCCCGCCGACATCGCCCGGGCCCGCAGGCTGGCCGTCCTCGCGCTGCGCACCACGACCGGCCCCGGCAGCCCGCGCACGGCCCTGCTGGACGAGCGGCTCCCGGAGGCCCTGGTCGCGGGCCAGGGCGAGCTCGCGGGGCGGCTGCGCCAGGTGGTCCTGGGCCCGGTGCTGGCGCTGGCGCCCGAGGACGGGCGGGTGCTGCTGACCACGCTGGGCACCTGGCTGGCCTGCCAGGGTTCGACGACGTACGCGGCGCAGCGGCTGTACTGCCACCGCAACACGGTCTCCAACCGGCTGCGCCGTCTCGAACAGCTCACGGGCCGCTCGCTGACCGACCCGGCGCACGTCGTGGAGCTGGCGCTCGCCCACGCCGCGGTGGTCCAGCGGTCGGCCGACGGGCAGGGCGCATCCGCGCCAAAGTCGCCGCACCGCGCGCCGCGCCGGTCCGGCCCGGCCGGGTGATCAGCAAGGTGGTCGCGGGCGGTACCCCGGGGACGGGATCCGGTCAGCCCGGTGCGACCCGGTCCCGCGGGCGCCCGTGTCTCGGTCAGGCTCGGTGACGCACCGCACCGACCCCACACGGGAGACACCATGCCCCACGGCTTCCTTCCCCCCACCTTCGACGAACCGACGGCCGAACTGCTGCGCGAGCTGGAGCGGCCGGGCGGCGACGGCCGCCGGATGTTCCAGCTGCGGATCACCCCGGACGACCGGCGGATCACGTTCGAGAAGGAGATCCGGGCCCAGCACTTCGGCCCGACCAGTCCGCGCGAGGACGACCACCGGTTCGTGGTGTTCAGGGACCTGTACAGCGGCCGGCTCACGCTGCTGCACTGGACCCACTTCGGGGCGCCGTCCCAGCGGCCGTACGGGGAGACGACCGAATTCTTCGTCACCCTCGCCAACCACGACACCGATGTGAGCCGGGTCGACGAACTCGCCGCGGACCTCACCGGCGCGACGGCCCGCACCGCCGGGCTGAAGGCGGCCCACGAGTTCTACGCGGCGGAGCGCGAGCAGGCGCGCGCCCGCCAGATCCAGTACGAGCTGGACATGCTGCTCAGCGATGTCGCGATGCAGGCGAAGCAGTACGGCGCCCAGGGCCTGGACGGCCCGGCGCTGGACGAGCTGCGCGCCCACCCCTTCTACCGGCTGGCCCGGGAGCACTGCCTGCTGGTCGCGGGGGGCGACCGCGACTACAGCGCGCTCACCCACGACACCCGGCGCCGGGACCTGCTCAAGGGCAGACGCCCGGTGGTGCGCGCGGAATACGGCGATCTGGTGGAGACCCAGCCGTCCGAGCTGACGGCGGCGGCGCCGGACCGGCGCCACACCCGCTACGCGAACCTGTTCTGGGAGCGGCACGAGAGCGAGGGGTTCTTCGTGCTCCGCCGGTGCCCCTCGGACCACGAGTTCAGCCGTGGCGGGGTGCCCCGCCCGGCCGAGGACGGTGACAACTTCGCCACCCTCGCGCTCTCCGAAGACCAGGACATCTCCGGAATCCGGGTGCTGCCGGACGACGGCGGCCGGCTGCCGTCGGCGGACGAGAGCGTGCCGCCCGCGCAGGGCCTGTCGGAGCCGTGGCCGGTGTACGGCGGGTACCCGGGGTACGGCGAGTACGGCACCTACGAGGACTTCGAGGCGTTCGGCGGCGCCGAGATCCGCGACGGGTACGACGGGTACGGCGCCCTCACCGAGGCCGTCACCCGGCGCACCGCGATGGACCCGGCCGACGGTTCGTGCCGTACCCAGCGGTCCTACAACGGCCGGGAGAAGGTCAACGCGCGGTGCCGCGTCACCATGGACCTGGCGGACCGGGACGCCGAGGAGTGGACGGTGAAGGTGGCCGTCTGCGCGGACACCTTCAGCTGGGACACCCTGTTCTGGGACTGGCGCGACCACCGGTACGTCGTCACCGCCGAGGTGCGCACCGAGGTCGCGCACCGCGTGCGCCATGCCGGGGGCGCCGCTCCCTACGCCGTCCGCCGCACCCACGGCCGGTGCGCGACCGGGGGCTACGGGGGCGAGCTGACCTTCACGCTGCCCGTCGGCTCGGGACGGTACGTGATCGAGTGGACGTACGACGTGCCGTGCGACAGCCCCGACAAGAACGACGGCTTCCCCTTCGGCTTCTCACCGAACTACTCCCCCGACCGCCACCTCACCGCCCGGGGCGCGGTGATCGTGGACACCGCCGTCGGATAGCGGCGGGAGCTATCCCGTGCGGGCGGGCGCGTCCTGTCCGGGTTCCTCGTGCCCCGCCGATTCGAGCAGGTACGGTACGTCGATCACGGCGACCCCGGGAGTGAACAGCAGCCGCGCCTTGAGCCGCAGCGCGTTCTGGTTGTGCAGGGGCTGCTCCCACCAGTGGCCCACCACGTACTCCGGGATGACCACCGACAGCATGTCCGTACCCTCCTGCGCGGCCTGTTCCTGGACGTGGGCCAGCACCGGGCCGACGACCTCGCGGTAGGGCGAGTGGAGGATCTTGAGCGGGATCCCCGGGTCGTGCTCGGCCCAGGCCGTGCGCAGCCGGTCGGCGTCCTGCTCGTCGGCGGCGACGCTGACGGCGGTGAGGGTGTCGGGGCGCAGGCCCAGGGCGAAGCCGATGGCCTTGAGCGTGGGGGCGTGCACGGAGGCGACCAGGACGATCACGTGGTGGCGGGCGGGTTTGCGCGGTTTGACGCCGGGGGCGACGGCCACCTGGCGGGCGACCTGGTCGTAGTGGCGCCGTACGCCCTTCATGCCGAGGAAGAGCACGGGCATGGCGATGACGACCAGCCAGGCGCCGTGCGTGAACTTGGTGATCAGGACGATGACCAGGACCACGGCGGTCATCACGGCGCCGATCGCGTTGATGGCGAGGCGGCGGTGGATGTGGATGCGCTGCTCGCGGGGGGTCTCGTCGGAGGCGAGTTCCTTGCGCCAGTGCCGGACCATGCCCGCCTGGGAGAGGGTGAAGGAGACGAAGACGCCGATGATGTAGAGCTGGATGAGGCGGGTCAGTTCGGCGTCGAAGGCGACGATGAGGGCGATGGCGGCGAGGGCGAGGAGCACGACGCCGTTGGAGTAGACGAGCCGGTCGCCGCGGTTGTAGAGCTGGCGCGGCGCGTAGCGGTCCTTGGCGAGGATCGAGGCGAGCATCGGGAAACCGTTGAAGGCCGTGTTCGCGGCGAGGATGAGGACGCCCGCCGTGACGGCTTGCAGCAGGTAGAAGAGGAAGTCCCAGCTGCCGAAGGTGGCGCGGCCGATCTGCGCGAGCGCGGTGGAGGTCGGCGTTCCGGCGGGCAGGCCCAGCTCGGTGGGGTCGGCCGCGACGTGCACCTTGTAGGACATGGCGAGCACCGTGATGCCGACGAACATGGTCACCGAGAGGGCGCCCATGGCGGCGAGGGTGGTGGCGGCATTGCGGGCCTTGGGCTTCTGGAAGGCGGGGACGCCGTTGCTGATCGCCTCGACTCCGGTGAGGGCGGTGCAGCCGGAGGCGAAGGCGCGCAGGGCGAGCAGCACCACGGCGAGGCCCGTGTAGGTGCCGGCCGCGGTGATCGGCAGCTCGGCGGACTCCGCGCGGATGGTGGTGCCGGTGCCGAGGCGGACCGCCGCGACCGCGAACATGAGGTAGATGACGAGGACGAAGCCGTAGGTGGGGACCGCGAAGACCCGGCCCGACTCGCGCACGCCGCGCAGGTTCATCAAGGTCAGCAGCACGACGAAGCAGACCGAGAGGAGGACCATGTGGTCGCTCAGGGAGGGGATGGCCGAGGTGATCGCGGCGACGCCGGAGACGACGGAGACGGCGACGGTGAGGACGTAGTCGACGAGGAGGGCGCTGGCCGCGGTCAGCGCGGCGGTCGGGCCGAGGTTCTCGGCGCTGACGATGTAGGCGCCGCCGCCACCCGGGTAGGCGTGGCAGGTCTGCCGGTACGAGGCGACGACGACCACCATCAGGAAGACGATGGCGGCTGCGGCGTACCAGGCGAGGTGCAGCAGGGTCACGCCGCCGAGGGCGAGGATCAGCAGGATCTCCTCGGTGGCGTAGGCCACCGAGGAGAGGGGGTCACTGCAGAAGATCGGCAGGGCGAGCCGTTTGGGCAGCAGGGTCTCGCCGAGACGGGCGGTGTCGAGCGGCTCACCGACCAGTACCCGTTTTGCGTTGATGCGCCTCATTCAAGAATGATCAAACGATTGCATTGGTTTCGGCCCATTTTATGGCGCACCTGGGGTAATGGGCTTGTCCGGCTCGCGATGACCTTCGATCATCTTGGGGTGCCGGGGTGCCCGGGACACGGCCGCCGGCACGTCGACGGAGTGGAGTCAGCCATGATCAGCGGTGCGCATGTCGTCCTCTACAGCCAGGACGCCGAGGCGGACCGTGCCTTCATCCGCGACGTCCTCGGCTTTCCCGGCGTCGACGCGGGCGGCGGCTGGCTCATCTTCGAGCTCCCCCCGACCGAAGTCGCCGTGCACCCGGCCGACGGGCCGCCCCGGCACGAGTTCTACCTGATGTGTGACGACCTTGATTCCCAGCTCGGCGAGTTCCGCGCCAAGGGCGTGGAGATCACCCGCCCGGTCAGCGAACAACGCTGGGGCAAACTGACCGCGATCCGCCTCCCCAGCGGCGCCGAACTTCCGCTGTACGAGCCGCTGCACCCCCTCGCCCACGGCCTGTGACCCCGGTGGGCGGCAGGCCGCGGACCTACTTGGAGTCGATCCGTCCGAGCGGGTCGCCGCCGGCCGCCAGGGCGTCCCGCGCCGTCTGCCAGGCGGGATCGCCGGGGTAGAGCTCGCTGCGCAGGTAGGCCCAGGTGAGCCGGGCGACCGCGGCGACCCGCTCGGGGTTCTCGTCGGTGGTCTCGGCGACGTCGTATCCGGATATCCCGCCGAGACCGTGCTCCGCGTCGAACAGGGTGAGCAGGGACTTGGGCCCCGGAGCGAGGGCGTACGGGTCGGCGTGCCACTCGGGGCCGGAGACCGTCAGGAAGGCGGAGTCGTCCTTGTCGCCCGCGACCACGAGCGCGGGCGCCGTCATCGTGGAGAAGTCCGTGGTCAGGAAGAACGAGTAGTTCTCGACGGTGAACTCGGTGAGGGCGTCACCGCCCCGGCCGGGTGCGGCGAGCAGCACGCCCGCCTTGATCCGGGGGTCGGCCAGGTTCACTTCCGTTCCGTCGTGGGGGTCGGTGAGGCGGGCGCCCAGCAGCAGGCTCGCGGTGTGTCCGCCCATCGAGTGCCCGGCGACGGCGACCCGGCTCGGGTCGAGGCGTCCGGCGAGCTGCGGGACCGCGGCCTCGATCGCGTCGAGCTGGTCGAGGATGCGCGTCATGTCCTCGGCCCGGGTGCGCCAGTGCGCATGAGCCCCGGGGGCGTGGGGGTCCTGGATCAGGGTCCTGGAGTCCGGATGGGTGGGCTGGATCACGACGAAGCCGTGCGCCGCCCAGAAGTTCGCGAGCGGAGCGTAGCCGTTCAGCGAGGAGAGGTGATGGGAGAAGCCGAGGCCGTGCGAGAGGAGGAGGACCGGAAGCCCGCTTCCGGTCATCGGGGCGGAAACGCGCACCTGCAGGTCCACCGTGCGGCCGGGAGCCGGCAGCACCACCGGGCTGAGGGAGAGGACCGGAGCGGGTGTGGTGGAGGAGATGGCGGTGTCAGCGAGTTCACTCATGACGGGCATGCCCTTCGATGGCCCCTGCCGTCGGCCGCGCGCGACCGGGGGCAGGGATGACGGAGTACCCGCACTCAGCTACCCTGAAAGCGGATCGTTGTTCCATTTAATATACGGATCGGTGATCCGTTTAGTCAACGTCGAAGGAAGGAGAGCCTGGTGCCGACCGCAGGCCAGTCCACAGGGGCGTCCGCCCGCGGCAAGCGGGCGGACGCGGTGCGCAACCAGCAGACGCTGCTCGAGGCCGCCGCCGAGGTGTTCGTGACCTCGGGGATCGACGCACCGATCCGGGAGATCGCGGCCCGGGCGGGCGTGGGGCTGGGGACGCTCTACCGCCACTTCCCGACCCGGGCGGATCTCGTCACCGCCGTCTACCGCCACCAGATCGAGGCGTGCGCCGAGGCGGGCCCGGAGCTGCTGGCCGATGCGACCTCACCGTTCGAGGCGCTGCGCCGGTGGGTCGACCTCTTCGTCGACTTCCTGGTCACCAAACACGGACTCGCCGACGCCTTGCAGTCCGACAGCGACCGCTTCGCCGCGCTGCACACGCACTTCCTGGATCGCCTGCTGCCCGTCTGCGCCGAACTCCTCGACGCCGCGGCCGATGCCGGCGACATCAGGCCCGGCGTACAGCCCTACGAGCTGATGCGCGGCATCGGCAACCTCTGCATCGGCCAGGACAGCGACCCGCGCTACGACCCCCGCCGGCTGATCGAACTGCTCCTCGGCGGGCTGCGGCAACCGCACGCCCCTCACGGAGCAGCCGCCCGGTAACCGCACGGGCGCCGTCCGGCCAGCGGGTTACGGGCGGGTCTGGCGGTCGAAGGCGGCGGCGCAGGCCGCGAAGGCTTCGGCGGGCCGGCCGATGGCCGCGCCGGGTCCCGCGGTCAGGGTCAGGCGCGGGGCCGCCGCGCCGGCGGTGCCCACGGTGACGGCGCACTCCAGCTCCCCGGGGGCCGCGGCCGCCGGTACGGAGAACATCAGCTCGGCCCCCTGCGGGCGCAGACCACCGGCTTCCAGGGCGGCGGCCATGTCCGCGGCCAGCGGCTCGGCACTGTCCTCGAGCCGCCCGGGGCGCAGCGGGAACGCCTGGTCGAGGGCGAGGACGCCGACCCCGCGCAGGGTGGTGACGCGCAGCCGGACCTCGCGCGCGCTGAAGGCCGCGTGGGCGTGCAGGACGTATACGGCGACCAGCGCGGCCCGCGCGCCCACGCGGACCGGATCCCCCTCACCCGGGCCATGGCCGTCGCCGTGGCCGTCGAGGGTCCAGGAGCGGTGGCGGGCGGTCAGCCGTACGGGCGCGTGGCCTTCGGCCAGGGCGGTGAGCCCGTCGGGGACGGTGTCGCCGAGCAGCCGGTCACCGCCGTGGTCCACGCAAAACAGCCGGCCCAGTTCGTCGACGCCGAGGAGGCTGTCGGCATCGGTGCGCCCGAAGGGGAACAGCCGCACGCCCAGGACCTGCGCGAGCCGGCCGAAGGTCCGCCCGGCGTGCCGGGCCTCCACCGGGTCCACGACACACCCGGTGGGCGCGACGTCCCGGCCCGGGCCCCAGGCGGGTATCCGCAGACCGTGGAACGCGCGCAGCGCACTCTCGGCCGCCGGGAACAGCTCCCACGGGCCCAGGGGCGCGGTTTTCAGGACGGCCAGCAGCGCCGCGTCACCGGCATCCCGCCCGGGCCGCCATCCGGCAGCCGTCAGCGGCCCGGTGCCGACGGTACTGGCGGTACTGGCGGTACTGGCGGTACGGGCGGTACGGGCGTCACCGGTCATGGATGACATGGATGCCGAGCCGGTCGAGCAGCGCGGAACAGGACCGGCAGACCTCGGCCTCCGTGCCGTGCTCGGGATCACCCTGGGGGCGGATCTTACGGGCGACGACCGCGGCGCCGGCGAAGTGCGCCAGCGCCTCGTCGAGCGTGCCCGTACGCCCGTCACCGCGCTGCCCGTCGAGCGCGTACAACTGGTCCGACACCAGGGCCGATTCGGCGCAGTACCCGGTGAACGGCTCACGCTGCGCAACCGGGAGCGCGTCGAAGAACGCCCGCACGGCGGGGTGCAGATGCGGTTCCCCGTCGCCGCTGAGATTGGTGTGGCTGACCACGGCCCCCTGCACGAGCAGCGAGGCGGCCACGCCGGGAATGCCGTCAGACACAGTAGTCATCCACTTCGTCCTGGTCGCCGCGCATCAGGCTGGAGAGGGCTTGGGCCTCGTCCTGGCCGAGGAAGTAGGGCCCGGTGTGGTGAAGGTAGAAGAACCGGCCCAGATCGTCCATGAGGACGATCCCCGCTTCGCCGAATTCGTATCCGACGGGGAACAGCTTCCGGCCCACCTCGTTCGACAGCTCGGTGATGTCCTCGGCGTCCCCGTCGTAGCCGAGCGTCGGGTCCGCCACGAAGATGCGCTCGGGCGCCAGGGGCGCGGCGAACTCCAGTCCGGCGTACCGGCTGACGAATTCCCTTACCGCCTCCCAGGGAGTCAGGGGGAAACCCTGCCGGGCGGAGTCCCTGACCCGGGTGTCGATGAGCCGGTCGGCCTCGGCGCTGTCGCGCAGATCCGGAGTCCAGCCATGGCGGCGAAGCCAGGCCTCCACCTCTTCCGGCGGTGCGGGCGGTCTCATGTTCCGTACTCTCTGTTCCGTAGGTCCGCTGGGTTCATTGGCTTCGCTGGGTGCGCCAGGCTCACTGGAGGATGGTGATGCCGAGCCTTTTCATCACCGGATCGCAACTTCGGCACGGTGGAATGTAACTCCCGTGCGGAACGGTTTTCCCGTCGCGGTCGGGTTGATCACCTGTGGTGACAG
The DNA here is from genome assembly GCF_040296485.1 of Streptomyces sp. NPDC002138. Classification (NCBI taxonomy): domain Bacteria; kingdom Bacillati; phylum Actinomycetota; class Actinomycetes; order Kitasatosporales; family Streptomycetaceae; genus Streptomyces; species Streptomyces sp. NPDC002138. The sequence goes on from NZ_JBEOXE010000049.1 coordinate 32,111, forward strand.
TGTGCATGACACTCCCCTTGAGTGCCTCGGCGGCCTCGTCGGCGGTGGTGACGCTGTGCCCCGACGCTTGCAGGGCGTGGAGCCTGTCCGATACCAGGGAGACCTCGGCACACTTTCCATGTCCCCGCCCTTTCTCCAACTCGCCGCGGTCGTGCGCGTCGGAGACGTCCTGGTACAGATCGGCGAGGACCGGGTGCGTCGTCGGAAACGACTGACCGTCCTTCTTCTGCGAGCTGGTGTGCGACGTGATGACCCCGTCGTGCAGCAGAGCGCCGGCGCAGCCCTGCTTGACCCGGTCCTTGCCGGTGGGTTGCATACCTGACGTCTTGTTGGCGTTGTCCGCCAGCCGACTGGCCTCGTCACGCAGGACCTGGTGCTGATCCGCTTCGTCGAGGTGATCGACGCGCAGGGCGTCTCGGCGGTGGTGGCGCATCTTGCCCGCGCTCTGGCCGTGCCAGGCGGGCTGGGGGTCCATCCGGCGGCCCTTGGGGCCGTCGTCGGATCCGGGGCCGCCCGGGCCGCCGTTGCCGCCGGTGGGGGGCTTGCCGCCGTCGTGGCCGTCTTTGCCGCCCGAGCCGCCTTTGCCTTCGTGGACGTGGTCGCCCTTCTGGCGGTTGATGCGGTCGCGGATGGCGTCGTCGTTGTTCTTGTGGTCGGTGGATATCTGCTTGACGGCCTTGGGCAGCGTCTTGCCGACGTGGTCGCCCATGGACTTGGTGGCCTTGGTGAGGGCCGTCATCGCTTTGTCGGCGATGGGGTCGATGGCGCGGGCGATCGAGTCGCGGCCCCGGGTGCGGCCGTGGTGGGACTTGGCCTTGGTGAGTTTGGTGGTGGTCTTGCCGTGGATGCTGGTGCTGACGTTGCCCAGCTGGGTCCCGGCGCGGTCGTGCTCGGTGTGGTCGATCTGGAGGTCGACCAGGCCCGTACCGCCCGTACCGCTCCCGCCTGCGGAGGCGAGGTGCATCGCCTCCTTGCCGCCCTGGACGCCCTGGCCGAAGCCGTCCTGGCCGGCCTTCTTCGTCTGGCCCAGGTCGACGCCGTCCTGAAGGCCGATGGCCATCGCGCCGAGCTGGACGACGAGGTCGGCGGCCATCTCCTCCAGCGCCGAGACGGCGGGCTCGGTGAGCGCGGAGACGATGTAGCCGACGGCTTCCTCGACGCACTCCTTGATCAGGCGCTTGACGACCTCCTGGGTCGCGCGCATCGCGCCCGCGCCGATGAGGGCGGAGAGGCCGCCGGTCACGGGGATCAGGGAGATCGCGATCCCGGCCTCGGAGGCGAGGTAGCCGAGCTGGACCAGGGCGGCGACCTTCATGCTCTCGACGGCTCCGGCGGCCAGGTCCATCGCGCCGCCGATGGTGCGGGCGGCTCCGGCGATGTCCTTGAAGTGCTTGCCCTTGACCGTGTTCCAGTGGGCGTTGAGGGCCTCGATGGACTCGCCCTTGCCGGAGGACAGCAGCCGCTCGAAGTGGTTGTTGGCGAGCTGCCCGTCGTCCTCGAGGTCGTCCGCGAATTCCCGCAGCGCGTCCGCCATGTCGCGATAGGCGTCCTCGTCGACATTCGGCCAGGCCACACCGATGAGGTCCAGCAGTGTGTCCGCCCAGTCCGGCACAGTGACCGACATGCTCCACCCCCGTGGGAATCATGATCATCAACCGAACATTCGTACCACGTAACCCTTCTGACGAATAATCCGCGCCTGCAGATCCAGGGACCGACGTGCGTCAGATCCCGTGATGCTCACCCCCGCCCCCGCCCCCGCCCCCGCCCACCAGAACCTGCGGGCAGCCGAGCCCCTCCGCGCCCTCGCGAGGCGTGGCAACCTACTGGCATGCCGTGGGAGCTACGAGAACACGCTTGTCCCGGACGAGGCAGTGGGATGATCACGTAGCGCCCGGCGCTCGACGAGGACGCCGTGGGCGGGGGTCCCACCCCTGGATGGACGCGGTCGGATTGCGGGCGCACCGCGGCGGGGCTGAGCTGGGGAAGGCTGCGCCGAGCGGCGCGCGGGGGCTTGGACCGTTGGAGAACGATCATGGGTGACTTCCTCGTGACCACGTCCGTCGCCGGGGGCCAGTCGCAGCCCTGCGTCGACGCGCTGAACACCAGCGCCGAGTTCACAGCGCTGTGGGCGGACGACGCCGTCGCCGGCATCAAGGGGCAGCGGTTCAACGCCGCCGGAGCGAAGGTCGGTACGGAGTTCCTCGCCAGCGAGGCGGCCCCGGCGGGCGGCAATACGACCCGGCGGTGGCCCTTCCTGGACTCCGTCGGCTCGCACACCTTCGCGACGTGGATCGAGCAACCCTTCAACCTGCCCCCACCGACCCCGGTGGTGGTGCTGCGGCGGTTCTCCAACGGGCAGCCCGCCGGGCCGCCCGTCCACGTCAGCACCGACTCCATCGACACCGCGTTCCCGCCCACGGTCACCCGCATGGTCGACGGCGGCTGCCTGGTCGCCTGGACGGGCGGCGGCTCGCAGCAGCGCATTCGCGCGCAGCGTTTCACGTCAGAGGGCCAGAAGACGGACTCCGAGATCGCGGTGAACACTACTGCGGCGTTCCACACCGACGCCGCCGTGACGCTCCTGAGCAATGGGGATTACGTCGTCGCCTGGACGAACGGCCAGCCGGTGGGAGGCGGCGGGATCGTGTACCGGGTGTTCGCGCTCGACGGCACGCCCCGGACCGGCGAGATGCATCCCAACTTCGCGGGATTCACCGGGCGGGGCGCGCTGACGGCCCTCGACAACGGGCGGTTCGTCGCAGCACACATCAAGGAGACGGTGCAGAGCGACCTCGGCGTGCTCCAGACCACGGCCGTGGCCAGCGTCATCGATCCGGTGAGCGGCAACGTCCTCCTCAGCGCCTCCGCGGGCTCTCCGAAGCACTTCAACCGAACCTCTCCGGCACTGACGGCCCTGCCGGGCGGGCGCTTCGTCCTCGCCTGGGTGGAAAAGAGCGCGGACACGACCGTGACCGTGCCGACCGTGATGGCACAGCTCTGCTCGGACACCGAGCTCGAGATCGGCCCCCAGGTCCAGGCGAGCTCCGGAACCAACGGCAACCGCTTCCACCTGAGCGCCGCCGCCATGTTCGGCGACGGCGATCCGGCCAGCGTGTTCCTGTCATGGACGGACATGGCCGACGGCGGCGACACAACCATCCGCGGCAGCCTGCTCACCGCCAACCCCGGCGGGCTCTCCATGTGATCCGCTGTGCCGAATTGATCCGACTCGTCGACTTGATCCCTCTCGTCGACTTGATCCGTCTCGTCGACTTGATCCGTCTCGTCGACTTGATCCGTCTCGTCGACGACGTCGCACCCGCCCCTCCGGCAAGCTACTGGCCTGGAGCGAGGGGCGAGTCGATCCGGAAGCATGCGGACTGCAGATCATCGACGCTGCTCAGCGGTTCGGCGAAGAGTTGGAAGTTCCGATGGCGGATGAAGCGCTCGGGGAATTTCACCGATCGGAACGACGCCTGGTTCGGGTCGATTTCCGCCATTTCGAGGATGAAGGTCGAGTCCTCGCGGACTTCGGCCGCGACGGCAGGGTCCGTGATCCCTTCGAAGAACTTGCTGTGGATACGAAAGTCGTCGAACGTCGCGATCTGCAGGCAGAAGCCCAGAGGGGCCACGGCGCGCAGCAGTCGTCCCTTTTCCCCGAAGCTCTGATGCGGTCCATCCCACTGGAACGTGGCGTTGCCGCGGTCCGCATCGGTTTCGATCTTCGCGATGTCAACGAGGCCATCATGATCGATGATGAAGAAGTCCGGGAGGTTGTTCGAAAACAGCGAAAGCCTGTGCGCAGCCATGACGACCCCGTTCCTACGGTGTGCATGCCTTTGACTGTCAAGTGCGCCGTTTCCATCATGCCCTTCCCGGGAAGTGCCCGCCAGCGCTCCACACGCCCGGCTTCCCTGGCGACCACCACGCGTTCCTCGGCGGGGTACCGGCCCTCCGGGCACCACTGACGGAGCTCAGTCGTGCCCGGAGCCGCTCGCAGGTGCCGCCCCCCGTGACGGTCCTGCGAGTCGGTGGCCAGGGATCAGCTGGGGATCAGCAGTTGGGGATGACGTAGCCCGAGTTGTCCTTGGCCTCGTCGTTGCCCCAGTTGGAGAGGTAGTAGGCCGAGATGTAGGCCGGGCCACTGCCCCAGAGGTTGGTGTCGAGGTCGGTCTTCAGCCACCAGTGGTTGTAGTTGCCCGAGGAGTCGCGCACCTCGTCGCCCCACTTCTTGCAGAGGACGTAGTTGTCCGACGCGCCGTAGAGGTAGCCGCGGAGCTTGCAGCGGGTGGCCCAGCCGTTGGTGAGGCAGTCGGTGTAGTTGTAGCCGTTGGCGGTTCCGAAGGTCGCGGTCTGGTAGTGAGCGGCGGCCTGCGCCTGTACGGGGGCCACCAGGGCCGGGACGGTGAGCGCGGTGAGGAGGGCGGGAAGGCCGAGGACGACCGGGTTGCGGCGGATCCATGAACGGGTGCGGGCCATGAGGGCTCCTTCGTCTGCTGGCTGGGAGCGGCCTGGACAGCCGCTGCGACACCCTGTCTAATCGGCCCAGGGTTTGTCCGGCAGGGGCCTGGGTGCCGGACAAACAACCGTGGTCAACAGGGGGTTGGGCGTGGGCCGTCCGGAAAAGCCGCTCGACCCGGACGGCGGCCGGACGGCGCTCCTGGCAGCCGGGCTGCGCGAGCTGCGGGAGCGGGCCGGGCGTCCCGGTTACCGGGTGATGGCCCAGCGCGTCCACTACTCCGCCAGCACGCTCGCCGAGGCCGCCAAGGGCAGACGGCTGCCGTCGCTGGAGGTCACGCTGGCCTACGCGACGGCCTGCGGGGGCGATGAGGCGGAGTGGCGGACGCGGTGGGAGGCGGCGGCCGACGCCGGGGGTGAGACGGCGCGCGAGAGCGCGGCGCAGCCGTGCCCGTACCAGGGTCTGGCGGCCTTCCAGCCCGAGGACGCCCTGTGGTTCTTCGGCCGTTCGGAGATGGCCGGGCGGCTGCGCGAGCGGGTCGAACGGCTGCCCCTGGTCGGGCTGTTCGGGGCCTCCGGCAGCGGGAAGTCCTCGCTGCTGCGGGCCGGGCTGGTCGGCGGGCTGGAAGCGGGCGGGGGCGCCGCGAGCCGTTGGCGGACCGTCCTGATGACCCCGACGTCTCACCCGGTGCGGGAGTTGTCCGACCAGGTGGCGAAGTTGTCCGGCGGTGACGCCGGGCGGCTGTACGAGGAGTTGACGGCCGATCCGGCCGCCCTGGACATCGCCGTGCGCGGCGCGCTGGCAGCGGGCCCGGCCGAGACGCGGCTGCTGCTGGTGGTCGACCAGTTCGAGGAGCTCTTCACCCTCTGCACCGACGAGACGGAGGCGTTCCGCTTCGTCGACGCCCTGCTGGACGCGACGCACGGTCCTGGCCGGCGGACCACGGTCGCCCTCGGGGTACGAGCCGACTTCCTGGGCCGCGTCACCCGGCACCCCGGGCTGACCGAGGCCCTGCGCGACGAGGCCCAGATCCTGCTGGGGCCGCCCTCGCAGGCCGAGCTGCGCGAGATCGTGGTGCGGCCGGCCGCGCGGGCCGGGATGCGGCTGGACCCGGAGCTCGCGGCGGTCGTCCTGGCGGACGCGGCCGAGCAGCCGGGCTCGTTGCCGCTGGTCTCCCACGCACTGCTGGAGACCTGGCACCAGCGCACCGGCGAGGAGCTCACTGCGGCCACCTACCGGGCCTGCGGCGGTGTGCGCGGCGCTCTGGCGCAGACGGCGGAAGGGGCGTACCAGCGGCTCGGGCCGCAGCAGGACCTCGCCCGGCGGATCTTCCTCCGGCTGGCCGCTCTGGGCGAGGGCACCGAGGACACCCGCCGGCCGATCGCCCGCGCCGAACTGTCCGGCCTGGCCGCCGACGACGCGCTCGACGAGGTACTGGAACTGCTGGCCGGGGCCCGGCTGATCGTGCTGGACGGGGAGGTCGTCCAGCTCGCCCACGAGGCCCTGATCCGGGCGTGGCCCCGGCTGCACCGCTGGCTGACCGACGACCGCGCGAGCCTGCTCGTGCACCGGCGGCTGACCGATGCCGCCCAGCACTGGCAGGCGCTCGGCCGGGATCCCGGGGCGCTCTACCGGGGCACCCAGCTGCAGACCGCGCGGGCCTGGGCCGCGGAGCACCCGGGCGAGGCCAACCAGTGGGAGACGGAGTACCTGCGGGCGGGTGCGGAGCTGGCGGCGGCCGAGCGGGCGGCGGGGCGGCGCCGGACCCGCCTGCTGCAGCGGCTGGTCGCCTGCACGGCGGTGCTGCTGGTCCTGGCGCTGCTCGGCGGCGCCCTGGCGTTCAGTCAGCGTCAGGACGCCCAGCGGCGCCAGACGGCCGCCCTGGCCGGGGAACTGGCCCTGAAGTCCCGCTCGTTGTTGGGGAGCGACCCGGCGCTCGCGGGGCTGCTGGCGGTGACGGCCGCCCGGATGCACCCGGACGCCGAGACCCGGGGCGCCGTCCTGAGCGCCGCCGCCGTGCCCCGCCGCACCGAGTTCGGCACCCCCGGCGTGCCCGTGTACGCCGTCGACTTCAACCCGGACCGCACGCTGCTCGCCTCGGCCGGGGGCGCCGGATCGGTGACCCTCTGGAACCCGGCGACCGGTACCGAGGTGGCCGAGCTCGCGGGCGGCCAGGGCCTGATGCAGCAGGTGCGGTTCAGCGGGGACGGGCGGCTGCTGGCCTCGTCGGGGATCGACGGCACGTCCGGCTCGGTGATCGTCTGGGACGTGGCGCAGCGCCGCCAGGTCACCCGGCTGGTGGAGGACGGCGGGGGCCGGGGCATGGCATTCAGCGCGGACGGGCGCCTGGTGGCGGTCGGCGCGGCGGGCGGCTCGATCGTGCTGCACGATCTCTCCACCGGCGCCCGTACGGTCGTCGCGGCCGGCCCCGCCCAGGTCACCTCGCTGGCCTTCAGCCCGGACGGGGGTCTGCTGGTCTCCGCCTCCGGCGCCGACGGACCGCAGGTGTGGGAGGTCGGAACCGGCCGACGGATCGCCCAACTGGCCGCCGCCCGTTCCGATTCGGTGGCCTTCGGCGCGAGCGGGCGGATCCTGGCGGCCTCGGCCGACGACCACGGCCTGAGCCTGTGGGACCTGAGCGGCCCGGCCCCGGCGGCGATCGCGCCACCGGCGCTGACGGCCTCGTACGCATGGACGCCCTCCGCACCGGCCGGGGACCGCATAGCGGTGGCGGACGAGGCGGGGACCGTGCACCTCTGGGACTTCCGGCGCGGTGTGGCGCTCGGCTCGTACCCGGACCGGGGGCGCAGCGAGACGGTGTCGGTGGCGCTCAGCCGGGACGGCGCCATGGTGGCCTCCGCCGGCTACAACGGCACCATCGTGGTGCACGATCTGGCGGCCGAGCCGTTCGGCGGCTTCAGCGCGAAGGTGACCGATGTCCGGGTCAGCCCCGACGGCGCCACCGTGGCGACGGCCGGGAGCGACGGCGCCGTGCGGCTCTGGGACCGCGCCGGAAAGCCGGTCGCCGTGCTGGACGGCCATCAGGACGAGGTGGCCGCGATCACCTTCAGCCCGGACGGCCGGCTCCTGGCCGCGGTGAGCCGCAACCGCCTGGTCACCCTCTGGGACACGACGGAGCACCGCAGGCTGGGCGAGCCGCTGGGCCCGTTCGGCTTCGGCTCCGCGACCGGCATCGCCTTCGCACCCGGGGGCAGGCTGCTGGTGGTGGCGGCGCTCGGCCTCTTCGCCTGGGACGTCGGCACCCCGGCCGCGCCGGTGGACGTCACGGCGCGCTACGCCTCCCGGCTGGCCACGGCGGTGGCCTTCCTCCCCTCGGGGGACCGGCTGCTGGGCGTGGGGCCGTCGGGCAAACTGACCAGCTGGGACGCGGCCTCGGGGGCGCTGCTGCGCCGCGACGACACCGGTCAGGGCGCGGTGCAGGCACTGGCGCTCAGCCCGGACGGCAGCGTGCTGGCCACCTCCGGCGACGGCCGTACGGTGGCGCTGCGCGACGGCCGGACCGGTCGGCAGACCGCGCTGCTGAAGGGGCACAGTGCGGCCGTCCAGACGCTCGCTTTCAGCCGGGACGGGCGGCGGCTCGCCTCGGCCGGCGACGACGGTACGGTGATGGTCTGGGACGTCGCGACGCGGAGCAGGCTGGCCACCCTCACCGGTCACACGGGGCGGATCCGGGCCCTGGCCTTCACCGCCGACGGCGCCCTCCTCTCCGGCGCCGAGGACGGCCGCGTGGCCCGCTGGCCGCTCGACCCCGGCCCCGCCGCGGCCGGTATCTGCCGGTCGGCGGGGCGGGGCCTGACCCGGGAGCAGTGGGCGGAGCACCTGCCCTCGGTGCCGTACCGGGCCTCCTGCCCGTAGGCCGTCTCTTTCGGATCTTGCCTGGCCCGCGCGGCCACGACCGCCCCGGCAGCCGCCCGTACGCACCGGAGCCTCGCCGCCGTGCCGCAACCGAGCCCGGGAGCCCGGAGGATCAAGTGGCCGCGCCGACCGGGAACAGCTGGTCCGGTCGGAACAGTTGCACCAACCGAGTGGCTGGCGCCCGGCGGCCCCGGTGTCGCGGCACCCGCCGCGCACCGGATCAAGACGTACTTCTACAGGAGGACCTTTCCATGACTGACCGGCCCTTGACCCTCATGGCGGTACACGCCCACCCCGACGACGAGGCCACCGGCACCGGAGGCGTCCTCGCGCGCTACGCGGCGGAGGGCATCCGCACGGTCCTGGTGACCTGTACCGACGGCGGTTGCGGTGACGGACCCGGCGGCATCAAGCCGGGCGAACCCGGGCACGATCCGGCGGCCGTCGCCTTGATGCGCCGTCAGGAACTCGAGGCCAGCTGTGACGTCCTGAAGATCAGCGACCTGGAGCTGCTGGACTATGCCGACTCCGGCATGATGGGCTGGCCGAGCAACGACGCCCCCGACTCCTTCTGGCAGACCCCCGTGGAGACGGGCGCCGCCCGGCTCGCCGAACTCATGCGGCACTACCGGCCCGATGTGGTCGTCACGTACGACGAGAACGGCTTCTACGGCCACCCCGACCACATCCAGGCCCACCGCATCACGATGGCAGCGCTGGAGATGACCGAGCTGACACCGAAGGTGTACTGGACGACGATGCCCCGCTCGATGATGCAGCGGTTCGGCGAGCTCATGCGCGAGCTGCACGAGGACATGGAGGACATGCCGGAGCCGGATCCGGCCGAGGCCGCCGCCATGGCCAAAATCGGCCTGCCCGACGAGGAGATCACCACCTGGGTGGACACCCTCGCGTTCAGCGGCCAGAAGTTCGACGCGCTGGCCGCGCACGCCAGTCAGGGCGAGAACATCTTCTTCCTCAAGATGGGCAAGGAGAAGTTCGGCGAACTGATGGGCACGGAGACCTTCGTACGGGTCAAGGACACCACCGGGGCGGCCACACCCGAGAGCGATCTCTTCGCCGGACTGCGCTGACCCCGCCCGCCCGAGGGAGCGGCCTGCGCTGTCCGGACAGCGCAGGCCGCTCCCTCGGGTCAAATTGGCGTGTGACGTGGGGGTTCGCAGGGGCATACGGAGGGGGATGCGGCAATGATCGAGGTCGGGCGCGACGGGGCCTTCAGCGTCAACAGCGTCGGACGGGATCGGGCGCGTTCCCGCTGAGCTTCACCGTCCGTGAGGCCGACGGGTCGTGGCGGGTCGGTGCTTCGGCAGCCCGGGCCGGCGAGTTGACCGATGTGCATGATGCTGTACGTGTGCGTGGAAGGCGTCAGCCCGATGCGCCGCTCCACCACCCTGGCCACCCTGGCCGCAGTCCTCGAGGAGCCGGTGCCGGTACCGCTCAGGGCCGGACCACTGGCCGCCGTACTGGCCGAGCTGCTGGTCCGCGACCCGGCCGAGCGGCCCGCGGCGGAGGGGCGGGACGGGCTGCTGGCCGCCGTCGCCCCGGACGCCGGCACCGCCGTACCGCCGGAGCCCACCCGCGTCGACCGGGCGCCCACCTCACCTGCCGGTGCTTCGCCCGTGTCCGGCCGACCGCCGTCCGCCGCCCGGTTCGGCCCGCCACCGCGGCCGCTGCCGCCCCCGCCGCCGTCCACTCCCGTGCCTTCGCCGCCGCACGCGGCGACGCCCCGGGACGCACTGCCCACCATCGGCCCCCTGAGCGGCCGTGAACCCCACGAGCCCGGACCGGCTCGCCGACGGAAGGCCACCGCGCTCGCCGCAGTGGCCGCCGTGACGGCCCTGGCGCTGATCGGGATCGGCAGGTACACCCTGTTCAGGCCGGGCGGGGGCGGGCACGGCGACGGGAGGGGCGCGGCCGCACCGAAGGTCTCCGTGGTCTCCACGGTCCCCGGTTCGCCCTCCGCGACTCCCCCACCCGGCCCCGCCCCCGCTCCCGGCTCCAGCGCGGGTACCGCTGGCTCACCGGGCGCGACGGACACCCCGGCCGGTACGCGGCCGCGCGTCCCGGCCGCCATCGTGCCCGGTGGTGACGATCCGGCACCCGGCGCCGGCCGCTGGATCGCCCAGCTCTACTCCGAGCCGGAGAGCACCGGCATCGCGGCCCGCGACCAGCGGTTGGCGGCGGTCCACGCCGTGGTCCCGGAGGCCGGCGTGCTGCGCAGCGAGGACTACGCCTCCCTCCGGCCCGGCTACTGGGTGATCTACGCCCCGGCCCGTTCACCGACGGCCGGGCGGCCCTCACCTTCTGCGCGCAGAGGGGCCGTACCACCGCCAACGAGTGCATCGGCCGCTGCCTCAGTAACGACCAGGGCGATGACGGGTACCAGTGCACGCCGCCCGCGAACGCCCCCGGCGGTCGCTGCCGCCATCCATGATCCGCCCGCGGTTCCACTCCCATGACATATGTACCGTCCAAGAGGGGATCCGCGGCCCTGGGGAGCGGCCCGCCGCTCTTCGTAGACTCCGAAGCATGTCGCGATCACACCAAGCCGGACGCGAGGACTCGTGGGAGGGCGTCGTCACCGCCCTGTCCCGAGGACTGCTCGACGGTTCAAACATGTACCACTTCATCGAGGTCCACCTCACCGACGGTGCGACCATCAAAATCCGGATCGGCCGTCGGCTCTGGAAGTCACTCACGGTCGGCGACCGGATCGTCAAGCGCCCCGACGCGGACCCCGCCAAGGCGTAACCGACATCGTCGCGTTCGTGGCGGTGAGTGGAGGTGGAGGGCCAACCGCCGTGCTTGCGCCGTCGCCGCCCGTTCCCGCCGGAAACCGAGTAAGTCGGTCTAGGCAGTGGGGAGGAGGTCGGCGACGAGGGCGGCGAAGTCTTCGGGGGTGAGGATGCGGATGCCCAGTTCCTCGGCCTTGGTGCGCTTGGAGCCGGCCTTTTCGCCCGCCACCAGGAGGGTGGTGCGCTTGGATACCGACGAGGATGCCTTTCCGCCGGCCCGTTCGATCAGCTCGTTCATCTCGTTCCGGGACAGCACCGCGAGGGGGCCGGTCATGGAGCCGGTGACCACGACGGCCTGTCCGGCCAGCGGGCCGCCCGCCGGGGCCTCGCCGTCGGCGCCGTCGGCCGCGGCGGCCGCGTCGTTCGTGTCGTTCGCGTCGGTCGCGTCCGGCGCGGGCTTTTGCGGCGCGGTGATCTGGGTGCCGACCTGCTGGGCCTGGAGCTTGTCGAGGAGCGGGGCGAGCTCGGCGAGCTCGGCCGCGACGACGCGGGCCTTCTCGGTGCCGATGCCGGGGACCTCGGCCAGCGTGTCCGCGTCGGCCGCCCGGATCGCGGTCATCGAGCCGAAGTGCGCGGCGATCCGGCGGGACATCGTGCGCCCCGTGCCACGGACGCCGAGGGCGCAGAACACGCGGTTCAGGGCGGCGCCGCGGGCGGTCTCGATCGCGGCCAGGAGGTTGGCGGCGCTGGTCTCGCCCATCCGGTCCAGGCCGAGGAGCTGCTCGCGGGTCAGCGTGAACAGGTCGGCGACGTCCTTGACCAGACCGGCCTCCACCAGCTGGATCGCGCGCGTGCCGCCGAGACCTTCGATGTCGAGCTGGTCCCGGCCCGCCGCGTAGATCACCGAGGCCACGGCCTGGCAGCTGCGGCCGCGCACGCATCTCCACCGCTGCTCGGAGGTGTCGATCGCGTCGCCACAGCGGGGGCACGTCTCGGGGAAGAGGATCGGGGTCTCGGCGCCGGTGCGCTGGTCGGCCAGCGGGGCCTCGACCCGCGGGATCACGTCGCCCGCCCGGTACACGAACACCTGGTCGCCGATCATGAGCCCGCGGCGGGTGATGTCGGACGGGTTGTGCAGCGTGGCGTAGGTGACCGTTACGCCGTCGATGACCACGGGCTCCAGGACGGCGCGCGGGGCGATGATCCCGGTCCGGCCGACGTTCCACTCCACCGCCAGCAGGCGCGTCACCTTGTGTTCGGCCGCCAGTTTCCGGGCCACCGCCCACCTCGGGGCGCGCGAGCCGTTGCCTGCCTGCCGCTGGTCCTCGGCCGTGTCGGCCTTCACGACGACACCGTCGATGCCGAACGGAAGGTCTCCGCGCAGGCCGGCGATCACGTCGATGCGTTCCTGTACCTGCTCCACGGTCTCGCATCGCATCGGGGCGGCGGCCGTCGCGGCGGCCGTGTTCGCGCCGAGCGCGGCCAGCTCCTCCAGCAGAGCGACGTGGCCGAGGCCGTCCAGGCCGATCGCGCTGTAGGCGAAGAAGGTCAGCTCGATCCGGTAGGGGCGGTCCTTGGCCCTCAGGGTGCCCGCCGCTCCGCTGCGCGGGTGCGCGAAGGGCGGGGCCTCGTGGGCCAGCCGGATCCGGTTGGCCTCCTCGAACTGCGCGGTCGTCAGCAGCACCTCGCCGCGCAGTTCGACGTCGATCGGCCGGGTGAGGACCGGCGGCAGACCGAGGACGGCGTCGGCGGCGTGGGTGATGTCCTCGCCGGCCAGGCCGTCGCCGCGGGTGAGGACCTGAACGAGCCGGCCACCGCGGTACCGGGCGGCCACCGCGAGGCCGTCGAGCTTCGGCTCCACACACCACGCGGCCACGGGGTGCCCGAGACGCCGCTCCAGCCCCGCGGCCCACTCCGCGAGCTCGTCGGCGTCGAAGACGTTGTCGAGGGAGAGCATCGGCACCGAGTGCGGCACGTCGCCCTGCACGGCCCCGCCCGCCACCTTCCCGGTCGGCGACTCGGCGAGCACCTCGTCCGGGTGGGCCTCCTCGTAGGCCGCGATGGCGCGCAGCAGCCCGTCGTACTCGTCGTCACCGAGCGGGGTGGTCCCGTCGCCGTAGTACGCGGCCGACGCCGCCACGGCGGTGGTCACGGCCTCCGTGTAGGCGGCGGGGGAGAGCAGCGGGGAACTGTTTTCGGTCATGAAGGTCATCATCGTGCCCGGCACTGACAACGGCCCTGCCCGACCCGGCCCGCCCCCTGCCCGACCCCACAGGGGGGATAGGGTCGTCCGGTCACGGACGGCAATCGGATCGTCTGTCCAACCCAGGGGAGCCGACATGACTGATCTGAACTCGCTGCGGGCGAGCCTTGCGTCGGGTGAGCACGAGTTCGCCGACACCTTGGCCTTCGTCGCCGCGCATTACGAGTACCAGCCGCAGGCGTTCCGCAACGGCGAGCTGACGAATGCCGCCGGTGAGAACGAGGGGTCCTGCAAGACGCTGGGGCTGGCCCTGCTCGAAGGGCTGAGCGACCAGGAGGCCCTGCTGGCGTTCGGCGAGCACTACCGCAGCGTGCTGGCGACGCCGGACGACACTGATCACGGCAACATTCGCAACCTCGTGGCCCACGGCCTGGCAGGGGTGAGCTTCGCCGGGCAGCCGTTGGCCCGCAAGGGCTGAGCGGGCACGGTGCCGGCAGCGGGGTGAGTCCGGCCGTCTCGGCACACGGCTGGTAGCGCACGCCTAGTAGCTGTCGTAGCCGGGCTTGCCGCTCGGCCGGTAGATGCCGAGGACCGTGCCGCCCTTCGTCGTCGAGACGCTGACCGGCTCCAGCGCGCTGGGGATCGCTCCGTCGGCGAACAGCCGCTTGCCGGTGCCGATGATCACCGGGTGGATGGTCAGCCGGTACTCGTCGACGAGGTCGTGCCGCATGAGGGTCTGGGCGAGGTCGCCGCTGCCGACGACGTTGATGTTGCCGCCGTCGGACGCCTTCAAGGTGCGCACGGCATCGACGACGTCGCCCTCCAGCAGGGTGGAGTTCTGCCACTCGACGGACGTCAGGGTCCGAGACGCCACGTACTTGCGCGTGCTGTTCATCCGGTCGGTGAACGGGTTGGCGGGATCGGCCCGCGGCCAGTACGAGGCGAAGATCTCGTACGTCTTGCGGCCGAGCAGCATCGCGTCGGAGTGCCGGTACCAATCGGCGATGCCCGCGCCGACCTCCTCGTCGCTCACCGCTTTCTGCCAGCCGCCGTGCTCGAAGCCGCTCGCCGCGTCCTCGTCCGGACCTCCCGGCGCCTGCATCACGCCGTCGAGCGTCAGGAACGTGCAAACGATGATCTTGCGCATGGTGGGCCCCTTTGTCGTGGGTGGACGTCGAAGGGGTGGACCGCGCGACCGCCGGAAACTCATCGGCGGACGCCCCATCCGGCTCATTACCGACACGCGGAGTAACGATCGCGGCGCGCTCCGGGACGTCGCGGCGCAATGCGGGGTCATTCGTTCGGGGTGCGCGACGGGAGCCCTCGTACGCGTCCGCCCGCGCATCCGCCTTCGTACACCTCGGCCGTACGATCGACCGCTCGCCGCCGACCCGTCGGTTTCCGGCCGCGTGACGCCGCGCCGCGCGACGCCGCGCCGCGCCGCACGACGCGCTCGGGCGGACCATGGAAGAAGCAGCGCCGGACACCACCGGGCACACAGGACAGGAGGAGGTGCAGCGAGGTGAGCTTGTACATGGACGTCCACCAGGGCATGCACGGCATCACCGAGGAGCAGCTCTCGGCGGCCCACCAGGCGGACCTCGAGATCCAGGCCGAAGAGGGAGTGCGCTTCGAGCGCGCCTGGGCCGACCCCGCGTCGGGCACGGTGTACTGCCTGTCCGAGGCCCCCTCGGCCGAAGCGGTCCAGCGGATCCACGAGCGGGCCGGGCACCCGGCCAGTGAGATCCACCCGGTTCCACTCAGCGTCTGACGGCTTGACCGGAACTGTTCGTACAGCCAAGGGGGGGACGGGAGGCCCTTGGCATATGACGGGGGCAGGAACGGCGCTGATGTTGCCAAACGGCTTACAGCCCATTGCCGTCTGTGCAACAGTCGTAACCGGTCCTTCCTTCAGACTTGGCCGTGCCGCGCCTGTATCGGAGTTCTCATGCCGTCCCACCCGTTCGCGGACCGTCCCGCGCAGCCGCCCCGGCCAGGGTCGGTGGACGCGCTGATCACGCAGACCCGGCGGTTGCGCGGAGACGTGGACGCGGTGCGCCGCGACACGGTCGTGGACGACGATGACGCGCAGGGCCGCTGGCAGCGCGCGCTGTGCGATCTGGCGGTGCACCAACTCGACGACCTGGGCGAGCACTTGGGGCAGCTCAAGGAAGGCCTTCCCGCCGTCCCGGCCCCCGCCCCCGAGCCCGCCGCCGAGGCGCTCCATCAGCCCGCGCCGGAGACCGGTGCCGAAGCCCAGCAGACCCGGGTCGGCAGCGCCGAGTGGAACCTGCTCACCGACGAGGTCAGCTGGTCCGACGAGCTGTTCCTGATCTTCGGCCGCTCGCCGGAGGCCGGCCCCCTCTCCCTGGACGAGCTGGGCTCCACCCTGTTCACCGAGGACCAGCCCCTGCTCACCGCGATGGTGACGGCCTGTCTGGTCGACGGCAAGGCCATCGACGGCGAGTTCCGCATCGTCCGCGCGGACGGCCGGGTCCGCACCCTGCACATGCGCGGCGAGCCGGTCCTGGACGAGTCCGACGGCTGTACGGCGTCCATGTGGGCCGTGCTGCGCGATGTGAGCGACCTGCGGCGCAGCGAGCGCGCGGTGCGCGAGTCCCGTGATTCGCTCCAGCGCCAGCGGCAGATCGCCCAGAGCGAGCACCGCCTGGCGGTGGAGATGCAGGAGGCGGTCCTCCCCCCGTGGGGCGGCTCCCCGCGCTTTCCGCAGACCGCCGCGGGCGCGCTCGACGTGGCCGCCCACTACCTCCCCTCCGCGACCAGCGCCCTGATCGGCGGCGACTGGTACGACGCGATGCAACTCCCCGACGGACGCTCCCTGCTGACGGTCGGTGACCTGACCGGGCACGGGGTGACCGCCGCCTCCGGGATGGCGATGATGCTCGGCGCGCTGCGCGGCATGGCGATGGCCGGGATCGAGCCGGGCCCGCTGATGGGCTGGCTGAACCAGCTCCTGGAGACCTCGGTCCAGCCCGCGCTCGGTTCCGCCGTCTGCTGCAGTTACGACCCGGCGCGCCGGGTGCTCTCCTGGGCCCAGGCCGGTCACCCGGCCCCGCTGCTCTTCCGGGGCGGCCGCGGCCGCGCCCTGCAGCCGCCGGAGGGCGTCCTGCTGGGCGCGACCTCCGGAACGGCCTACGGGCAGCGCGAGGAGCGGATCGAGCCGGGCGACGTACTCGTCCTGCACACGGACGGGTTGACGCCGCGCAGCATCGAGTTCGGCCGTGCGGACGGACCCGAGCGCCTGCTGGCGCTCGCGCCGCGGTTCGCGGCGGCCCGCTCGGCGCAGGACTGCGTACGGGCGGTCATCGAGGAGTTCGACGCGTCCGGGCGCGAGAACGACGCCTGCGTGCTGGTCGCCCGGGTCGGGGAGTGAGTCGTACCGCCTGAAGGCCGCCTGAGGGTCGGTGTTCGGGGCCGCGCCGTGGCGCGGCCTTTCCGGTGCGTGCGTAGCGTCCGTCTGGTGCGTGCGTAGCGGCTGGTCCTTACGTCGGGTCGCCGCCGTACGTCGGGTCGCCGCCGCACGTCAGACCTGGGTCCCGCGGCTCCTCCGGGTCGGACTCGTCGGCAGGGCCGACTTGATCTCCTGGCGCAGGTCCTCGATGCGCCCGTAGCCGGAGTACTGCCCGGTGAGCCGGTACATCTCGCGCAGCCGGTCCCACGTGCGGTGCGAGGAGGTCTCGTTCATGGAGACCAGCGCGAGGCGCGCGTACCGGTCGGCCTGCTCCGGGTCGTCGGCCAGGAAGCAGGCCGACGCCATCGAGATGTAGTCGAAGATCTGCGAGCGCTGGTGCCCGGAGGCGCGCAGCCGCAGCGCCTCGCGGGCGTGCCGCTGGGCGATCGGCGCGGCGCTCGGATCGTGGTCGGCGAGGGTGCGGTAGGCCAGCGCCTGCATGCCGTGCAGGTCGGCCTCGTCGAAGTGCTGCATCCAACTGGGCGGCGGCACATCGCTCTTGTCGGAGACGAACAGGTCTTCGGCCTCGCCGAGGGTACGGCGCATCGCCTGCCCCTTGCCCATAGCGGCCTGTGCCCACGCCTCGATGGTGTGCAGCATGGCCCGGGTGCGCGGCAGGGTCTCCTCGCCCGAGCCGGACTGGGCCAGCTTCATCAGGTCGAGGGCCTCGTTGGGCTTGCCCAGGTGGACCATCTGGCGCGCCGCCCGCGAGAGGGCCTCGCCGGCCCGCGGCCGGTCGCCGCCCTCGCGGGCCGCGTGCGCGGCGATGACGAAGTACTTCTGGGCGGTGGGTTCGAGGCCGACGTCGTGCGACATCCATCCCGCCAGGACCGCCAGGTTGGCCGCCACCCCCCAGAGCCTGCGCTGGAGGTGGTCGGGGTGGTGGTAGGCGAGCATGCCGCCCACCTCGTTGAGCTGGCCCACGACGGCCTTGCGCTGGAGACCGCCGCCCCGGGAGGCGTCCCAGGCCCGGAAGACGTCCACGGAGCGCTCCAGCGCTTCGATCTCCTGTGAGCCGATGGGCGCGGCCTCGTAGCGGTCGTAGCCCGCCGGGTCGGCCTGGAATCCGTCGCCGCCGAAGCGTGGCGCGGGGATGGCGGGCTGGGGGTCGGAGTGCAGCCAGTCGTGCATGGCGTGGGTGAGGGCGGAGCCGGCGGTGAGCACGGCACCCGCGCCCATCAGACCGCGTCGGTTGAGCATGAGGTCCATTCCCGTGAATTCGGTGAGGACCGCGGCCGTGCGTTCGGGCGCCCAGGGCAAGCCGTCGGGGTTCTCCTTCGCCCCGTCCTGCTGCCGTGCCGAGGTGCGCCGCTGCCGTACGAACCCGAGGTCCTCGATGGTCACGACACGACCGAGCCGCTCGGTGAACAGGGCTGCCAGTACGGTCGGCACCGGTTCGCGCGGGGTCTCCCCCACGTCGATCCAGCGCCGTACCCGCGAGGTGTCGGTGGCCAGCTGGTGGTGGCCCATGGCCGCCGCCTGCCGGTTGACCATCCTCGCGAGTTCGCCTTTGGACCACCCGGCGAGCCCGAAAAGATCGGACAGGCGGGTGTTGGGTCCTTTGCTCACGTCAAGCCCCCAGGTTCTCGGCTGAGTTGACAGTAGCCCCCCGTCAGATGCCGAGCGACTATTCGCCATGGTTCGCCAGGGTGCGCCAGATGGTGTGCCACCCACGGGTGGGTGTCAGGTAGGAATGCGCCTCCCCGACCCGGTCACCGGCGGAACTCCCCAGGGTGATGTACGGGATCGAGCGGGGCGGCGTACGCAACTCGTCGGCGCACGAAGGGATCCGTATCATCATGTACGCAGCAACGTCCTCCGTGTCCGCGCCGTCCCGGCCGCACCGCACCTTCCAGGCCGGCGGCGGCCCCTACCTCGAACCCGGCCGTCCCTCGAACGCGGCGCAGACCGCCGTACGGGCCCGCCGGATGCCGGGCAACGGGGCCCAGCCGATCAGCGGAAGAATCGACCTCTCCGGCCCGCAGGGCGCGCAACTGCGCACCGCGCTCGCGTCGGTGCAGCGGATCTGTCCGGAGTTCGCGCCGGTGCAGGTGCTACGTCGCAGCGGCCGGTCGGTCCTCCTGGTGGGAACCACAGGACGGATGACGGCCGTCGCCAAGGTTTTACTGGACCACTCCCCCGAATGGCGCGAGCGGTACCGGCACGAAATAGCGTCGTACCGGGCCTTCGTCCGGCACCGCCCGCCGGTCCGGGTGCCCCGGCTGATCGCCGCGGACCCCGAGAACTGCGTCCTGATCGTGGAGCGGATGGCGGGCCGGGTCGCCGCGCTGCAGCGGCACCCGGTCGAGGCCCCGCCGCGGGCCGACGTACGGGCGGCGCTGGGCGCGGTGTGCCGGGTCAACCAGTGGCGCCCGCCGGGCGACCTGTTCGGCCGGCCGCTGGAGTACGCCTCCCGGATCTCCCGCTACCACGAGCTGGGCCTGCTGACCGACCGGGACCTCGGCGACCTGCAGAAGCTGCTGCACGGGCTGAAGATGGGCGGGGTGCAGCCGCAGTTCAACCACGGTGACGCGCTGCTGTCGAACCTGCTCCTCTCCCCCGCGGGGCCGGTGCTGCTCGACTGGGAGCACGCGGGCTGGTACCTGCCCGGGTACGACCTGGCGACGCTGTGGACGGTGCTGGGCGACGCCCCGGCCGCCCGCGGGCAGATCAGCAGGCTGGCGCAGTCGGCGGGCCCGGCCTCCCGGGACGCCTTCCTGGTCAACCTGATGCTGGTGCTGACCCGGGAGATCCGGATGGCGGAGACGGCGGTCCAGCGGTCGATCACCTCGGCCGCCCCGGCCCAGCCGCTGCCCTCCGGCGCCCTGTCGAGCGGCGAGGAGCACCGGCTGCTGCTGCGCCGGCTGCACGACGACTGCGGGATGGCCCGCAGGGCGGTCCGGGCGGCGGTGGGCACGCGCTGACGGCCCCCGCCGGGCGGTGACGGACCGCTCGGGCAAGGCTCAGGCAGGGCTCCCCGAAATCCCGTGGCGCGCACACCCGGTGTGCGCGCCACGGGATTTCGCACGTTCCGGGCGCACTCGCCACCCCTGCGCATGCCTTGACATCACATGATCCCCCGAACACCTTTTCTGACTCAGCATCAGACATGCTGGAGAGCCGCCCCTTCCTCCCCACACCGCTGGAGCCTGCCCATGTCCGCAAGCCCAACCTCCCCTTCCCGGCGTACGGTCCTGGCCGGCACCGGCGCCGGGATGCTGGCCGCCGGTCTGTCGTCCGTCACGGCGCGGGCCGCCGACGCGCCCGTGCTCGGCGAGTACGACGTCGTCGTGGTCGGCTCGGGGGCGTCCGGGATGACCGCCGCGCTGACCGCCGCCGGGCGCGGCCTGAGCGTGCTGGTGGTCGAGAAGGCGCCCACCTTCGGCGGTTCCGCGGCGCGTTCGGGCGCGGGCATCTGGCTGCCGAACAATTCCGTGATCCTGGGCGCGGGGGTGCCGGACACCCCGGAGAAGGCCGAGGCGTACCTGTCGGCGGTCGTGGGCCCCGGCGTGCCGGCCGCGCGCCGCCAGGCGTTCCTGGCGAACGGGCCGCGGATGCTGGACTTCGTGATGGCCCACAGCCCCCTGAGGTTCCGCTTCATGGACGGCTACAGCGACTACTACCCGAACCTGCCCGGCGGGCTGCCGAACGGGCGCTCGATCGAGCCGGACCAGATCGACGGGAACGTCCTGGGCGCCGAACTGGCCCATCTGAACCCGGCGTACATGCCGGTCCCGGCCGGGATGGTGGTGTTCAGCCAGGACTACAAGTGGCTCAACCTGGCCGCGGTCAGCGCCAAGGGACTGGCGGTGTCCACCGAGTGCCTGGCGCGCGGGACGGCTGCCGCCCTCCTCGGGCAGAAGCCGCTGACCATGGGCCAGGCCCTGGCCACCGGACTGCGGGCCGGGCTGCTGCGGGCCGGGGTGCCGCTCTGGCGGAGCAGCCCCCTTGTGGACCTGGTCCAGGAAGGCGGCGCGGTGACCGGGGTCGTCGTGGAGAAGGACGGCGCGCGGGGCGTCGTACGGGCCCGGCGCGGCGTGGTCATCGGCTCGGGCGGCTTCGAGCACAACGCCCAGATGCGGGCGCAGTACCAGCAGCAGCCGACCGGCACCCAGTGGACGGTGGGCGCGAAGGAGAACACCGGCGACGGCATCCGGGCGGGCCAACGGGCGGGGGCGGCGCTCGCGTTGATGGAGGAAGCGTGGTGGGGCCCGACGATCCCGCTGCCGGGCGAGCCGTACTTCTGTCTGGCCGAACGCACCCTGCCCGGCGGGCTGATCGTCAATGGGGCCGGAGCCCGGTTCGTCAACGAGGCGGCGCCGTACAGCGATGTGGTGCACGTGATGTACGAGAAGGACCGGGGCGCGCCGGGCTCGCACATTCCGGCCTGGCTGATCGTGGATCAGAACTACCGCAACAAGTACCTGTTCAAGGACGTCCTGCCCACGATCGTCTTTCCCGACTCCTGGTACGAGGCGGGCGCGGCGAAGAAGGCGTGGTCCTGGGACGCGCTGGCGGGTCAGATCGGCGTACCGGCGGCCGCCCTGCGGGCCACGCTCAACCGGTTCAACGCGCAGGCGTGGAGCGGGACCGACCCGGACTTCCACCGGGGCGACACGGCCTACGACCACTACTACACGGACCCGGGGGTGCACCCGAACTCCTGCCTGGCCCCGGTGTGGGCACCGCCGTTCTACGCGTTCAGGATCGTCCCGGGTGACCTGGGCACCAAGGGCGGGATCGTGACGGACGAGCGGGCGCGGGCGCTGCGGGAGGACGGCTCGGTGGTCCGGGGTCTGTGGGCCGCGGGCAATGCGAGCGCCGCCGTGATGGGGCACAGCTACGCGGGGGCGGGCTCGACCATCGGTCCCGCGATGACCTTCGGCTACGTGGCGGCCAACGACATCGCGGACGCGTAGCGCGGGGCGGCCGGGCGGGTCCCGTGGCCCCCGAGGCCCCGAGGCCCCGAGGCTCCGGGACCACGCGGCCGGGCGGCGCTCAGCCCTGCTGGAACAGCTCCGGGGGCAGCGGCTTGAGCAGCGCGTAGAGGTCGTCGGTGATGGGGCGGTCCCAGCTGGCGATGGTGACCAGCACGTTGTCGCTGCGGTCGAACTGCACGCAGGAGATCCGGGACTCCGACAGCTTGATCTTGCGGACGATGAGGAGGTTGTCGCCCTGCATCACGGGGCAGTCCTCGGCGCCGGTGACCTCGACGTCCTCGTCGTTCTCGAGGGCGTCGAGGAGCTGGGCCACCTCGAAGGGGACCTGCTTGTCGGCGAGCTCCCGGGCCGGGGAGCCCTCGGGGAGGTTTCCGATGATCATCGCGGGGCCGCGGCCGCCGAAGAGGTCGTAGCGCAGGAAGACACCCTGGCAGCTGCCGTCGGGAGCGGGGAGCAGCCCGGCCCCGAGGTTGCCCGGCCAGTCGCCCGGGTCCATGGCAAGGACATCGAAGTCCGGGCCGGCGGGGGTGGCGGCGCTGCGGCGGCGGAGGAAGGACGACCGCCGACCGGCGCAGTATCGACCTGGTGTTCTTCGTCAACGGGCTCCCGGTGGCCACGGTGGAGCTGAAGACCGACTTCACCCAGTCGTTG